>NZ_JBRJXU010000033.1:0-30890 GCF_057467645.1 Zarconia sp. | reverse complement strand
TTTGTGCCTTGCATTCCAACAGGTTCATTACTTACTTCTGTCGTAGGCGGGGTCAGTGACCCTTTTACATGGGAATAGGGAGAAGGTTTCCCTAGAGGTTTCACCTCACTTGGAACATACGACCTCATGTCGCACGTACTGGCATCGCAGCATATCGATCCATTGAGCGAACTTAGCGACCTGTTGTTTCGTGGGGCGTAATCGGTACTGATAGGCTAAACGCATTTGTCGTTTCCTCCTGTATGTACCAGCATATTAAGTAGGTTGCTACTTGTCTAGGTTATGAACACGAAAAAATGGGTCTACAAGCAGATTTCGTTGCGACTGAGTAAGTCCGAAGCGGAACGGTTGATGGCTTACTGCCAGAAACGCCAGGTAAATGTCAATGACGTGTTACGAGAGCTGGTACGAGGGTTGTCAGACTAACGGCATATATCCGACCTGCCAATATCCCGACGCTCACTCGACGGACGGAGGAAGCTACGCTTCTGCGAATCCGTCCCGAGTAGAGCGCGGGGCGAAGCGTAGCGGAGGGTGCTGGCAGGGTAGCTCACTCAGAAGGATACAGTATCGATCGAGCATCGATCGAGGATGCTCGAACTCCGCTAAATTTGGTATCCTACAGACATTTAATATATGACTCGATCGATATAAATCTATCAGGAGCTTCGGTATGCAGCGATTGCAGTACGTGCGGGCTATCTGCGGTTACTGGAAACAGAATAAAAGCTGGATGATTCTCGCGTTAGTGGGTTTGTTGGGTTGGTGGACGTGGCAGCCTCAGCTCGCCCGCAGCGCCGCCTCAGATGAAACGACGAATACCCAAATCGGTGCTTGGCAAGGGGCTTCTTTCCCCGTAGAAGACTTTCTCGACTATACCTCTCCCTTCGGCTACCGACGCTCGGGTTCTGCGTCGGAATTTCATTCTGGTTTAGATATGGCCGCCCCCGAAGGCAGCTACATCCGCAGTTGGTGGGCCGGTCAGGTGGTGGAAGTCATCGATGACGGTCGATGCGGGGTTGGCTTGGTGATTCAATCGGGGAATTGGGAACACATCTACTGCCACATGAGCGGCACCTCCGAAACCCGGGACGGACAGCGATATTTCGTCGATCGAGCTGGCGGGATTATCATTGCCCAAGGACAAGCGATTCCCACCGCTGCTCGGATCGGTCGTGTGGGGATGACCGGACGCACCACGGGCCCCCACCTCCACTGGGGTTTGCGATTCGATGACGAGTGGGTCGATCCGGCTTTGGTCTTGCGGGCGATGTACGAAGAGCAATCCTACAGCCTCAATCCGAAAAATTGATAAGCTTGATTTTTAATTCATAGGTAAAATCCGAGACGGTGGGTGCCAACCTACCGTTTTTATTTTTATTTTTGGATTACAGAGAAATAAAAAAAACTGTATTTTTTCTTTCAGACTCGAGAATGGTAAACGTTGGAAAATTAGGAAGTTTTAACATTCATGCTCCATCTATTTTGAACGCAAAAAACGATCGTCGGTCATTTCTATCCTAAATTTTGTACTGACTGGGTGCGAACTGACTTGGCTCAGCCCTAGGATTTCTAAGAGAAATCCTAGATAAAACTTGAATGAGAATGCCGTCCGATCCAGAAGATTTCCCGGATTTATATGTGACTACTTCTGAGATCTCGGTTAGCAAATTGCGTAGTTTTACGGAGGTTATACCAAAAAAAGAAGAATCTCAATGCTTAGATACGTGATTTTTCTGAAAAACGTTCAAAAGTTTGACATCGATCGAGTTTTAAGTTAGGCTCTCGACTATCAAAGAAAATCAGCATTGCCTGTCAATCGCAAATAAGTAAGTAACTATACAGATTATGTAATGCTTGCTTTTTCGATAGATACTATTCTAATATTCACCAATCTTTAAGCTTCCTCCGATTGAGATTTGCGCTCGATTGCGAAAGTTAATCTCTACACTAGGTTACTCACAATTTAGATTCCACAATTGACATCATGATGGCATCTACGCAACGACAGTCTACCCGAGAGACGATCGCCCAACTTTGGCAGCAAGGGAAAGATTTACAACAACAAGGAGAGTCTGATGCAGCTCTCGAAGTTTATCGCTCCATCTTAGAACTTGACGCTCGATACTTACCAGCCCTGCACAAAGTTGCGCAAATCTGCGAAAGTCGTGGGGAGTTTGCCGAGGCGATCGAGGTTTATCAACAAGCACTCGAAGTGGATGAGGAACCGCCGTTTTGGGTTTATCGGCATTTGGGATTTGCCCTGAGTCAGAAGGGAGAATTGGAAGGGGCCACCGAAGCCTATCGACAGGCGATATCCTTACAGATGGACGACGTCGCCACCTACAATTTGCTGGGGCAGGTGCGCGGCAAGCTTGGAGATCTCGAGGGCGCTGTTTCGAGTTATGGTAAAGCGATCGAACTCCAACCCAAACAACCCAGTTGGGTGTATTTGAATTTTGCCGAAGCTCTGGAACGGCAGGGACACAACGATCGAGCGATCGCTGCTTACGAACAGGCACTAGAACTGGAACCGGAGAATGCGGGAATTCGGCGGTTGCTGGAGGTGGTGGTTGCTCGTAAGGAAGCGAGTCAGGTCGATCGAACTGGGTTGGCGCAGCAGTTGCAGGAGCAAGGACAGTTAGATGAAGCCTTGGCGGAGTATCAAACTGTGTTGACGCAAAATGGGAGTAACCTGGCGGCGTTACATCAGGTGGCGAAGATTTGCGAGAGTCAGGAGAAGTGGGATGAGGCGATTGAAGCGTATCGGAAAGCTGTAGAAGTGGATGCCGAACCGCCGTTTTGGGTGTATCGGCATTTGGGATTTGCTCTGAATCAGAAAGGAGAATGGGATGAGGCAGTTGAGGTGTATGAGAAAGCGATCGCCTTAAATCCCGAGGATACTGCAACCCGTACTCTATTGGGAAAAGTTTTAGAAAGTACGGGAGACTCAGAGAGACAAATCGTTAGCTATCAGAAGGCGATTGAAGTGAATCCCCAACAAGAAGTTGGAGTATACATTAATCTTGGGAACGCTTTGGCGGCACAAGGACAACTGGACAAAGCCATCGAAGTGTACGAGCGCGCGATCGCCCTCTATCCTGAATTTCACGGCGCTCGCGAGAAGTTGGGTGATGTTTTGGCGCAGCGGGGAAGAGCGTATCTATTAGAAGCTGTCGGGGCTTACCAACGTGCCATCGAGCAGAGCCCAAGCAATATCGAACTCTGTCATAAGGCATTAGAAATTTCCCCCAGAGATGCTCGTCTCTACACCAAACTTGCCAGTGCTTTAGTTCGGCACGATCGACTTGATGAGGCGATCGTCTTTTTTCGGATGGGTTTAGAGGTCGATCCGAATATCGAGCGGATTGCGTCGGAGTTGTTTTTAGAGTTTGGCAATACTTGGGCAAAACAGGGGAAATTTCTGGATGCCATCCGGGTTTACCGAGAGGGACTCGATCGCGATCGAGACAACGATTTGCTCGCATGGCAAATTCAGAATACCCAAGCCATGCACGATCGAGAATTCGCCTACCCCATCGAAACCGTCGAGCACATCCGCCTGCGGGAACCGCAACCGCTGAGTCTTCCCACGAGCGATGCGCCGGTCATTTCAATTGTTATCCCCGTCTACAATCAAATTCTCCATACCTACAATTGTTTGCGCTCCCTCGCAGACATCATGGATGGTTCTCTTCCGTTTGAAGTTATCGTGATGGACGACCACTCGAGCGATAATACCCAAGAGGTTTTAGCTCGAATTCAGGGGGTTCGAGCGGTTTTTAACGAAGAGAATTTAGGATTTATTGGCTCTTGCAATCGGGGGGCGAGTCTAGCCAAGGGAGAGTATTTATTCTTCCTCAATAACGATACGGTAGTCATGCCCAACTGCCTTGAAGAACTGTTGGAGACCTTTAAAATCGTACCCAAAGCGGGGTTGGTGGGAGCAAAGTTACTCTATCCCAATGGATTGCTTCAGGAGGCGGGAGGCATTATTTGGCAGGATGGTTCGGCTTGGAACTACGGCAGGATCGATCGACCGAATAAGCCCGAGTATTGCTATTTACGAGAAGTGGATTACTGTTCGGGGGCGGGAATTATGATTCCCACAAACCTCTGGAATCAAATCGGGGGGTTCGATACTCGGTATAAGCCAGCTTACGCCGAAGATTCCGATCTGGCTTTTGAGGTTCGCAAAGCCGGATATAAAGTGTTATATCAGCCGTTAGCTCAAGTCATCCATTTTGAAGGGATTTCTTCTGGAACCGATCTCACCAAAGGGGTGAAGAAATATCAGGTTGTCAATCATCAAAAATTGATTGAGAAGTGGAAAAATACTTTACAGTATCATCGACCCAATGGAATTGAACCCCATCTAGAAAGAGAACGACCCATTCAAAAAAGAGCTTTATTTGTTGATGCTTGTACTTTAACTCCCGACCAAGATGCCGGCTCTCTGAAGATATTTAACTATATCAAAATATTTCAAGAATTTGGCTATAAAGTTACCTTTATTCCAGACAATCTAGTCCATGGTGGTCATTATACAAGTGACTTACAGAGAATTGGCGTAGAATGTTTGTACTGGACTTATATTAGTGCGATTCAGCCTCATTTAGAACAATACGGTCATCAATATGATGTTGTGTTTCTTTCTCGACCCTATGTCGCGATCGAACACCTAGATAACGTCCGGCAATATTGTCCGAAAGCACCGATTCTCTACGATACTGCAGACCTACACTATGTGAGGGAACAAAGGCAAGCAGAAATTGAAAAGAATTCCGACCTGGCTCGAAAAGCAGAAAAAACCAAAGAGCAAGAATTATATATAGTTGAAAATGTTGACTGTACCATTACAGTCAGTCAAAAGGAAAAAGATATATTACTGACTGAAAAACCGGCAGCTAAGATTGATGTGATTTCTACAGCTCATGAAATATATGGTTCTGCTCTAGAGTTCGAACGCAGGAAAAATATTTTATTTATTGGCGGTTTTCAACATACCCCAAATATTGATGCGGTAGTTTACTTTTGTCAAGACATTTTCCCACTGATTCAGAAAGAAATCCCCGATTTAAAGTTTTTTGTGATTGGAAGTAAACCGCCAGAAGAAATTCAAAATCTTCAATCGGAGAGTGTTAGAATTGCTGGCTACGTTCCTGATATATCGAGCTATTTTAATGAATGTCGTTTATCTGTGGTTCCACTCCGATATGGTGCGGGAATTAAAGGTAAAATCGTGACAAGTTTCAGCTACGGTCTTCCTGTCGTTTCAACGTCAGTGGGAAGTGAAGGGATGAATTTAGTCAATAACCATGATGTCTTGGTTTCCGATCGAACTGAAGAGTTTGCAAAAAGTGTCATCCGTCTATATTCCGATAAAAACCTGTGGAACCAGCTTTCTAGTCGAGGAATCGAAATTGTTGAGCGAGACTATTCGATACAATCCTCTAAACGAAAATTCAAAAAATTGATGCAAGAACTGAACCTCGATTGTCATTCCAAGATTATCTAAAAAATCATGAAAGAATGTAGTAAATCTATCCCTCGTCGTTTAAGTGATGCTAATTTTTTGACAAAGTACTTTTTGGGCAATGGTGTAGATATTGGAGGGTATCCCGATCCGCTTTCGCTCTATACTGAATTATTTCCTAAAGTTTCCAGCATTAAAACCTGGGATTTACCCGATGGTGATGCACAGTATATGGATGGTGTTCCAGACGAGTTTTATGATTTCGTTCATAGCAGTCATTGTTTAGAGCATATGAACGATCCCAAAATTGCCATTGCGAATTGGTTTCGGATTCTCAAGCCAAACGGTCATTTAGTCATTACAGTTCCCGACGAAGATTTATACGAACAAGGTCAGTTTCCGAGTACTTTTAATAAAGATCATAAATATACGTTTACAATATTTAAAACATCTTCGTGGAGTGAGAAATCGGTGAATGCGATCGAGCTTTTGATGACACTAGGAGAACGAGCTGATGTCAAAAAGGTTGAGCTGCTCGATCGAACTTATCGTTACGAACTACCGCGATACGATCAAACATTAACCCCTGTGGGGGAGTGTGGTATTGAATTCGTTGTGAGAAAACGAACTTTACAGGAGGTCGAGATGAAAGGAAGACCGAACAATTCGGGTGAAATTACCAGGGAAATGAAAATTCATTTAAATCAGTATCGCGATGATTTACAAACTTTGAAGAGTCAAAATTCAGATATATCCCCGTTTGAAAACGATCGAGATTTATAGTTTAATTATGTAAAATAAAAATTAACTACTATGAGCCCAAAAATCAACTATCTACCAGAAATACGAGGTATTTCCAAGAATATTCGATTGGGTCGGAGTGTATACGAAGGCTATCAAAGGGGGTGGGGTCTACAGTTTGGTAACTTACTAGAAGAAGTCAAAAAAGATCCCCTTTATCAAGATGCATTTTCTATCATCAAAGGTCGAAGCGTTCAATCCGAGCTTAATCGAGTCAATATGTTTTTGCTTGTCAAATTTTATTTGGACAAGCTCGATCCGGGTCACATCATTGAATTTGGTTCTTATAAAGGAGGCTCAGCTATTTTTATGGCTTATGTCGCCTCAGTTTTGCATCCCGAGATGAAAGTGTATGCTTTGGATACATTTGAAGGAATGCCAGAAACGGATAAAGATGTCGATGCTCACAGTAAGGGTGATTTCCAAAATGTAGATCTTGATGAGCTAAGAAGCTATGTGCACCAATTGGGCTTAACAAATCTTGAATTTGTTCAAGGTTTGTTTGAAGAAACAACAGTTAAGACATTAAAGCAAGCTCAGAAAATTTCACTGGCTCATATTGATTGCGATATTTACAGTGGCGTCGTCTATACATACAAGGCAACAAAAAACTATATGGTGGATGGAGGATATATCGTTTTAGATGACCCTTTATACTCTAGCTGTATTGGTGCTCAGGAAGCTGTAGAAAAGTACTTTATTCAGGAGGATAAACTTCATACGGAGCAAATCTATCCGCAATATGTTTTTCGTTATCCCCCATTATCTTGATATTCAAATTTTTGACTTTTGAGAGATTTTTATAAATTTGAAATATGACCCTCATTAGAGCCAGAGCACCACTAAGATTGAGTTTAGCCGGAGGAGGAACCGATCTTTCTCCCTACTGCGATCGATTTGGAGGCTGCGTCCTCAACTCCACCATCGATATGTACGCCTACTGCACGATCGAACCTTGGGATAAACCAGAAATTCTGTTTCATGCCAACGATCGTCAGGAAACCTATACCTCCGAAATCGCCAATTCCCTTGAATTTGATGGCACCCTCGATTTACATAAGGGGGTCTACAACCGCATCGTTCGCCAATATAACGACGGCAAACCTTTGGGGTTTAAAATGACCACCTACTCTGATGCGCCGGCCGGGTCGGGTTTGGGTTCGTCTTCGACGTTAGTGGTGGCGATGATTCAGGCGTATGTGGAATGGTTGAAACTGCCCCTGGGTGAGTACGACGTGGCGCATCTGGCATACGAAATCGAGCGGACGGAGGTGGGGTTGAGCGGTGGCAAGCAAGACCAATATGCGGCAACCTTTGGGGGATTTAATTTTATCGAGTTTTACGAACGCGATCGAGTCATCGTCAATCCCCTTAGGGTGAAAGACTGGATCGTCAACGAACTGGAAAGCTCGCTGGTACTGTACTATACCGGAACCTCCAGAGCGTCGGCGAACGTGATCGACAAGCAAATTTCCAAAATTCAGGATAGCGATCGCCAAGCCACCGAGTCTACCCACGCCATCAAAAAATATGCCTATGCCTTTAAAGAGGATCTTCTCAAAGGGAATCTTCTCAACTTAGCGGCAGATATGAATGCGTACTGGAACGCGAAGAAAAAGACCGCTAAAGGGATTACAAATTCCCAAATCGATCGAGCCTATAATCTTGCCATCGAAGCTGGAGCCTATTCGGGGAAGGTTTCCGGTGCGGGTGGGGGTGGTTTTTTGATGTTTCTGATCGATCCCATCCAACGAGAAAATGTGTTGAGCTGTTTGCGCAATCTGGAAGGTCGGTTGATGACCTGTCACTTTACACAACGAGGAGCCGAAGCATGGAGAGTCAAATCACCGAATTCATTACCCAAGAACTCAGTGAATCCTATGCTGTCAAGAAAAATCTCTTAGAGGATGCATCGGTACTACAAACTCTCAAAGATATCTGCCGGGAATGCGTTCGGGTTTACCAAGCTGGTGGGAAGATGATGATTGCTGGGAATGGGGGGAGTGCTGCCGATGCCCAGCATATTGCCGCAGAATTTGTCGGGCGATTTTATTTCGATCGACCTAGCTTGCCAGCTTTAGCCTTAACCACCGATACCTCGATGCTGACGGCGATTGGCAACGACTACGGATATAACCAAGTGTTTGCGCGGCAGATTCAGGGTCAGGGGGTGAAGGGGGATATCTTTGTGGGAATTTCCACCTCGGGAAACTCTCCCAACATCGTTGAAGCGGTGAATCGATGCCGAGAAATGGGCATCATAACGGTGGGATTGACCGGGGGGAAAGACAATATGTTGGAGAAGGCGTGCGATTACTGCATTAAAGTGCCGTCTCTGAATACCCCTCGCATTCAGGAAGCCCATACCACCATCGGTCATATTATCTGTGGCTTTGTGGAGCAAGCTTTATTCGCACCTCAATGCAGTTTGGAAACCCCAGTTGCTGTCGCACAGACACCGGTTGCTCAGTTAGTCGGACAGAACGGGTAATGGCTGGGGGAAGCAACTGAGGTAATGGCTCATGAACAAGGCACTATTTCTCGATCGGGATGGGGTGATTAATCGGGAGGTGCGGTATCTCTATCGCATTGAAGATTTTGAATGGATTCCTGGTGTCTTGGAGACTTGTCGTTGGTTTGGGGAGTTGGGATATCTGCTTGTGGTGGTGACCAACCAGGCGGGGATCGGGCGCGGGTATTACACGGAAGCGGATTTTCATCGGCTGACGGACTGGATGCTGGCGCAGTTTCAATCCGCTGGGGTGGATATTGCCAAGGTCTATTACTCCCCCTACCACCCCGTAGGCGGTCGGGGAAAGTATAAGCAAGATACACCCTGTCGCAAGCCCAACCCCGGTATGATTCTCCAGGCACAGGCAGAATTCAATCTCGATTTATCCGCATCAATTTTGGTGGGAGATAAGGAGAGCGATATTGCGGCCGGACGGTCTGCTGGGGTAGGGACTTGCGTTTTGGTGCGCTCGGGTCATCCGGTGGATGAGGGGACAACCCAAGCAGATATGGTGCTCGACTCTCTGGCCTCACTCCCCGGTGCTGAAGAATTGCTCCGCGAGAGCGTAGGATTCGGGAGTACCGATGTCGATAAATTGCCCTTGGGTGCGGTAGCCGTAGAGTCCGGTTTCGATCCAGTTTGGAAATAGTTCTCGTTCGAGAGAAACCACTTGATTTTCTGGAATTTGAGTTAGGAGGTGACGTTTAATCAAATAAATTCCGGCATTAATCCAACCGAGACCGCTGGTATTTCCTTTTTCTTCAAAATGAGTAATTTGACTGGATTCGTTCAGTTGAACTCGCCCGTAGCGAGCGGTATCGGGAACTTGAGTCAAAGTGAGAGAAGCCGTGGAGTGTTGAGCCAGATGCCACTGATAAAAATCGTTTAAATTGGCATCGTAAAAAGAGTCGCCATTTAGAATTAAGACCGTGGGTGTAGAAATGAGCGGTAGTGCCAATCGTAATGCCCCACCAGTTCCTAACAAGGAGGTTTCTTGGGAATAACTAAGCTCCATATTCTGGTAAGATGAGCCGTAATTTTCTTGAATTTGTTCTCCTAGATAGCCGATACAAAGAATCGTTTTTTTGATGCCGGAGATCTGGAGTCGATCGAGCAAATAACTGAGGAATGGTTTTCCCAGAACCGGGGCTAAAACTTTAGGGCGATCGGCAACGCGCGCTCGCAAGCGAGTTCCCAATCCACCGGCGAGAATTAGAGCTGTAACTTGGCTGAGATTGGGAGATAAGGTTTGTTGTTCGATCGGCATTGTGACGCAGTTTTAGCTAATAAAAAAGATGCAATGTTTCTATCATAAAATAACTTGCGAATCGTGAATAAATATGCTAGATTTACTCAATAAGTTAGAAGGAAACATTCAAGTTGTTGGTAATCCCAAGGGCATCTATGACGATGGCTGTATTGGGAAAACCCTAGAACTCAGTATTACGAGTCCCGAAGCCATCGGTCACGTTCAGCTCGTGGGGTATATCCCGCCAAATATTGCTCAGGGAAATTGTTTTACGGTGGAATCGGGATGGAGAAAAAAAGAAGTATGCTTTGAGACACCCGAAATGTTTCAAACATCTTTAGGGCTTCGCTCTATTCCAGGAGAAGACGTTTCTCTAAAAATAGAAGCTAAGGAGATAGTAAATCCCAAAAAAGTAGGAATTAATGATGATGAACGGGATATTAGTTTTTTGCTAGTCAAGCTCGTTTTTTCGACCCAGAACGAGTTAGACTACATCAAACAGGGAAATCAGTTGATTCGGGAAAGTCAGCTAGAAAAGGCGATAGCGGCTTATCGTTATGCCATTGAGTTAGATTCGGATTTATTTTGGGGTCACTATTACCTGGGAAAAGCTCTGAAGCAGCAAGGAAGATTAGATGATGCCAACATTTGTTTTCAAAAAATGAAAGCTCTACATCCTAATATGTTTTGGAACTCATAAAAATAGTTATAAAAAAAGTTATAAGCTATATTTTTTCAAGAATGTAAACTATAATATTTATATTTAAATGAGTGATTTCAACGTTATAAATTCAGTCAAAGAGAAGACCGAAGGAGAGCAAGCAGAGTATTATCAAGGCTTGGCAGATTCTTGCCTAAGTCAGGGTCGCGTTTATGCAGCGATCGACTACTACCTCAAAACTATTCAACTCCGACCGATCGGTGGAATTCCTTACCTGAAACTGCGATATATTCCGCTAAATTCAACCCAACTCGAACGAGCAATTGAAGTTTACCTGAGAGCGGCAGAGCAACAGCCCAACTATCACGAGCCACATTTAAGTTTGGCACACGCAATGACGACAAAGAGAAACGTCTCGGAAGCGTGTCGTTTTTATCAAAAGGCTACTTATTGCTTGAACTTAGGCCAAAATAGAGAGTGGGTTGAGCAGCACTGGAAAAAGGCTGATGTGGAAATGAGTGGGAAACCCAATTTTCTCATTATTGGTGCAGAAAAATGTGGAACTAGTTCTTTGCACTACTACATTACCCAACATCCACAGGTTTTAGACTCCGCAGAGAAAGAAATTTATTTTTTTACCCATAACTTAAAATATAACCAAGGAAAAGACTGGTACTTTTCTCACTTTCCGCCGATATCCAAAGGATCGGAATTTATAGTTGGAGAAGCCAGCACGTCTTATATTGGCTGTACGAACAACGCCCCGCAGCGAGTGTTTGAAATGTTGCCTGAAGTGAAGTTACTGGCGGTGTTGAGGAATCCAGTCGATCGGGCAGTTTCAAATTACCATCAATTGGTGAGGTTGGGTCGAGAAAATCGCTCTTTAGAAGAAGTGATGACGACTGAAATGGAACTTCTCCAAGGAGTTAATAATCCTCTGTCCCTTCGTAAAGACTATTGGCGTGTTGGAAAAGGCTGTATCTGGAATAGTCTCTATGTCTATTTCCTGGAACAGTGGCTGCGGGTATTTCCCAAAAAACAGTTCTTAATCCTGAAAAGCGAAGAGTTATTCGAGTGCCCGGAAGACACGATGAAACGGGTCTTTGAGTTTTTGGAATTACCAGAATTCGGGCAATCGGACTATCAAGCAGTTAATTCAGGTGGATCTTACCCACAGACGGAAGAATCGATACGCAAAGTGATGGCAGAATTTTTTGAGCCTCACAATCGTAAGCTAGAGCAGTTTCTGGGTCAAACATTCGACTGGAAACCAACGCCAACGATGCCAGAACACTCTGTAGAGAGACCCACTAAAGGGGAAGAATACTGGCAACGGGGGCAAGCTTATCGAGAAGCTGGGAATTTGGTAGAGGCGATCTCCGCCTACCGTCAAGCCGTAGAGGCAATGCCGAAGAAAGCCGAGTACCATCAAAGCTTGGGGGAAGTTTTGGCGCAAGATCGACAATGGGAAGCAGCAGCCAAATGCTATCGCAAGGCGATCGAGTGGAGATCGGGGTGGTTTAAGCCCCATTACAGGTTGGGCGAGGCACTGGAAAAGCATGGTCTGGTCGCCCAAGCGATTGTCAGCTATCGAAAGGCTATTTCCCTGAAATCAGACTTTGCATGGTCTCATTTTCGGTTGGGTAGCCTGCTAGAAGAACAAGGATTGTTAGAAGAGGCGATTGCCGCTTACCGAACAGCGATCGCCGTTCACCCGCCGGACAAAAGCGGTTGGTTTTACCTCCAACTGGGGGATGCCCTGATGAAACAGGGGCACCTTGAGGAAGCCATGCAAAGCTACCGAGAAGGCGATCGAGTACTCCCGAACTCAGTAGACGGCAAACGCAAGTTAGGACTGGCTTATGCCCAGCAAAAAAATTGGGAAGAGGCTGTGGTGACTTACCGAGAAGCGATCGAACGTCAACCGGACTTGCCACAGCTTCACCTAGAACTGGGAGAAGCGTTAGAAAAGCAGGGGTTGCGGGAAGAGGCGATCGCTTCTTACCGTCGGGTGTTGGCGCTCAAACCCAACGATGCCAAGTGCTATCAGCGACTGCAGCAGAGTTTGGCTAAACAGGCGGGACGGAAAGACCCTGAATTGCTAGATCGATACGAGGCGATCGAAAAGACCCCAGATGACCCGAAGTTGTATTTGAAACTGGGGAAAGACCTGACGAAACGGGGCAGACTCGACGAAGCAGTGCGATGTTATCTCAAGGCAATCGACCTGCAACCCAATTTTACTGATGCCTACCTACCATTGAAACATGCAGCTCTATATTATAGCGATTTGGATGAGGTGGTGGCAGCGTATCAACGGGTCATCGAACGACAACCCAATTGTTTTCCAGTCTATGTCAATTTGGCGGGTACACTGACACAACAAGGGAAGATTGAGGCGGCAACGGAGTATTATCAGCAAGCCATCGATCTAAGGACTCGCTTGGTGTTTCCGGAGTTTGTCAACCTCTCTGAGGGAAAAGCTCATCCCAGACAGCCCCATTTTATTATTATCGGGGCCGAAAAGTGCGGAACCAGTTCTCTGCATGGTTACATTACCCAACATCCCCAGGTTTTAGATCCGGTAGAGAAAGAAATCCACTTTTTTACCCATCATTTTGACAAGGGATTGGATTGGTATCGATCGCATTTTGCCCCCATTCCGGAAGCATCCGAATATATTACGGGGGAGGCGAGTACGTCCTACATTGCTGGTCACAATAACGCTCCACAGCGATTGTTTGAGCTATACCCAAAAGTTAAGTTGCTTGCAGTTTTGCGAGATCCGGTCGAGCGAGCGATTTCTCATTACAACCAGTTGGTCAAATTGGGACGGGAAGGGCGATCGTTGGAAGAAGTGATGAATGTAGAGATGGAGGTTCTGGAGGGGGTAGAAGATATCTGGTCAGTGGGTCAGGAATACTGGAAAATTGGCCAGGGTAGTATCTGGCATAGTTTGTATGGATTCTTTTTGGAACGATGGATGGGTGTGTTTCCCAAGGAGCAGTTTTTGATTCTTCGTAGCGAGGATTTGTTTGGAAAGCCAGAAGCAACGATGAAGCAGGTGTTTGAGTTTTTGGAGTTACCGGATTATCAGCTACCGAGTTATCCAGCTTATAATGCTGGAGGTGCTTATGGTGAAGTGGCGCAAGTGATTCGCCATAGACTAGAAAACTTTTTTAGCACTCATAGTCCAAGACTAAAAAAACTATTAGGTACAAAGGTGGAAGACGATGGAAAATATAAAAGCACGTAAAATTATTGATGATTTGCTCAATAATCCAGATCTGTACCAGCAAATGTCGGAAAAAGAAGGTCAGGTGTGGGGCAAAGTATTTTCTGATAAGAATCGTAGCGAGCGAGTAAAAATCGATCAAGAAGCTGCTAGAGAGTTACGATTAAACAGAGATGTTCTCAACTTAACAGCAGTGTTAAGAAAGCATGATATTAAACCTACAATAGGCTGCTCTTTAGCCTGTGGAAGTGGTCGAGCAGAGCGACAATTACTGCTACAAGGAATTGGTCAGCATTTTCATGGCATTGATATTGCAGCGGATGCTCTAGCCGAAGCTAGCCAAATAGCGGAGCAACAGCAACTTAATATCACCTACGAACAAGCCGATCTAAATACAATTACGCTAGAAAGGCAGACCTACGATCTAGTGGTGACTCAAAACTGTTTACATCATGTCCTTCACCTAGAACATGTAGCTGATGAAATTGCCAAAGCTCTAAAGCCAGATGGTGTCCTATGGATTCATGATTATATAGGCGAGACTCAGTTTCAATACTCAGATGAAAGGCTAGAAATAGTCAATCAAATTTTGTCGATATTGCCAGATAAAATGCGTAACGATCGGGTAAATAATCGCCAAATAAATCAAATTATTCGTCGAGAGCCAGGAACTTTAATATCTCCCTTTGAAAGTATTCGATCTGCTGACATCATGCCAGTTTTCTTAGAAAGATTTGAGATTATTGAGAAATTAGAGTTCAACAGTATCTTACATCTAGTTTGTCCTGTAGGAACTCGTTCAGCTTTTATAGAAAATGAAGAGAGTCGTAGCATGTTCGAGTTTTTATTTTTCCTCGATCGATTATTAGTCGAGCAGAAGATTATTCGACCAGCAGCGGGTCAATACTTACTGAAGCCAAAAATATTGAACTAGAATTTACTTGAATCAAGAAAATTAGAGATACTAACTATAGGCTTTATTGTATGATTACCTCATCTCCAAAATTACTTTCAATAGTTGGGCTTTATAAATGTGGAACTTCTTGGCTTTTACCAATTCTTTGTAGTCATCCAAAAGTTGTTGGAATTCCAGAGTTCGATGTAATCCGAGCAACAACAGGAAATCCTAGAGACCCATTCTCTCTACTCCCTCAGCCAGAACGGTTAGAGTCTTTTTTTGTAACAACACCTTGGACTTCAATTCCCAAAGCCTTACTTAAGAAAACTGAATATCTATCAGCCGATGAAGCAATCGATATTTGGGAAACCCACATGAATAAAAAGTGGAGAACATACGATTCTCCATCGGCTCAAAATTTAACGACTCCACAGAGCTTCTTTGCACTCAATAAACAGATTGCTGCAACCTTTCTAGATCGAGTTCGCCAGGCTTCTTCTGAGCAAGTATTAGTTGACCAGTTTTTAGAAACGATTGCCAGCTATAGCTGTGATGCTCAATATTCTGTAGTTAAGGCTGCCGATCAGATAGCAGTATTCGATCGTCTGAAGAAATTAATTCCCAATCGAAAATGTGTGTTAATTATTCGAGATGGGAGAGATTCTTCTATCTCAGCATTACACTATCGCCAACTTATGATGGAACGAGGTGCCGCCTGGGTTAAACAACAGCAAAAACAAAAAGGATTACCAGAACTATTAAAAGCTTGGGCTATCAGAGTACAAATGATTCGGAAACTTATTGATGCTGGTGAAGATATTTATATTTTGCGGTATGAAGATTTAACGTATAACTTTCACGAAGAATTATATAACCTTTTGACGTGGCTAGAACTGGATGCTTCAACTGATTTACTCGATCGCATTCAAGAAGCAACCAGTTTTAAAAAGAAGACTGGACGAGAACGAGGTACGGCGGCTAAAGATGTTCTTCGGAAGGGAGCGACAGGAGAATGGCTAGAGGTTTTATCTGAAAAAGAGAAAGAAACTGCTTGGGAAATTTCTGGTGAGGCTCTTAGCTATTTTGGATATTCCCAAACAGGAGAGCTCTCCCGTTGGTCACGAAATTATTTATAAAAACATAATTTTAACGAGGCATGACATTCTTGAAATTTAAAATTAAATTGTGAATCGAAAAACAGAAAAATAAACTAATGAGACTAATGAAAAATAAAAATACTCATGCTTCTAAAAAATATTTAAAAGTAGCCAATAATTTGCAAAAAAGTGGAAAGCTTGATAAAGCTATTGAGGCGTATAAACTATCGATAGCGCTGGATAGTAGTTTAGTAGAATCTTATTCTAACTTAGGAAAATTATTGGCAGATCAAGGTCTGGTCGATCAAGCTATCTCATATTATCGGAAAGCTGTTCAGATCAGTCCTTATAATTGGCAGTTGTGTTTTGATTTAGGCAAAATTCTTGATCTCCAAAAGTTATGGGATGAGGCTGAAGCTTATTATCGAAAAGCAATCGAACTCCAACCCAATCGGTTCCAAGCTTACCTCAAGCTAGGTGACTTATTAATAGAACCCCATCAACTAGAAGAACAGATTGCTTTATATAGCAAAGCGATCGAACTACAGCCAGAGCACCCGCAAGCTCACCGAAAACTTGCTCAGGCGATCGTGAAGAACAAGGGAAAACTTGAGGCTCTAGCGAAAATGGGTCAACTTTCAGAAACAATCGCATTTTACCGAAAACTTGCAAGCCTTCCCTCATTTTTAGTATATGATACCGCACACTCAGAAATAGTTCACTCGAATCTGGGGAAACTGATTTTCCAGCAAAGTATTTACTGTGGTAATTTCAGTTCAGCTGTCACTTTCTTCCAAGAAGTTAGTGAATCTCAGCCCGGAAATTCTTGGTATTTCTACTATTTAGGAAAGTGCAGAGAAGCAAAAAATGAGATTGATAAAGCACTAAATTGCTACTGTAAAGCTATTGAAATTCGAGCTAATTTTGCAGAAGCTTATATTAGAATTGGTGAAATATATACCCAAAAACGCGATTGGGATAAAGCTTTTGATAACTATGTAAACGCACTTCAGATTTCCCCAACAGATCAACTTTTGCATAAAAAAATTCATGTATACTTCAAGAAACTCAAAATAAACTTATTATTCGAAAAAATTAAGCCAAAAGTTGAAGCTTATCAAAAAGCTTTAAATGGCAAAAAACTATATTCAGTAAACTTGACAATTCAAGCAAGGATATTACATGAAAGTGGTCTAACTGAAGAAGCTATTCAATTAAACAAAAAAAATTGCTTTAACATTATAAAAAAAGTTAATCCCGAATATATAAGTAAAAGTTGGGATACGGACAACTTATCAGGTCCAAATTTTTTGATTATTGGAGTCCAAAAATGTGGCACTAGCTCACTTTATGATTACTTAGGGTATCACCCTCAAGTTTTACCTTCAATTCTTAAAGAACATAATAAAAATGGATTATCTCAAGATCATCAGATTTTAAAAAAGAATATTAACTACTATTTATCCTTATTTCCTCCGCTATCAAGTTCAGAAGAATATATAACTGGTGAAGCAAGTCCAAGCTATTTTTATTCTCTAAATAGTCATCAAAATATATTGTCTTATTTTCCCAAAATAAAATTAATAGCTATTTTGCGAAATCCAGTAAAACGACTAATTTCTCAATATTTTTTTCTTATAAGGAGGGATAAAATCAGAAATAAATCTTTACAAGAAATTATGGAATCAGAGATTGAAGTTCTCACAGAATATGAAAATATAGATCGAATCATTAATCAAGGTGTAACAGCTCAACATCTTGTGATTCACGGTTTATATTTATACTTCTTAGAAAAATGGATGAACATTTT
Organism: Zarconia sp.; assembly: GCF_057467645.1. NCBI lineage: Bacteria > Bacillati > Cyanobacteriota > Cyanophyceae > Oscillatoriales > Zarconia > Zarconia sp. Next base: position 13,151 of record NZ_JBRJXU010000033.1, on the reverse strand, counting down.
TCCGAGAGAGCAGTTTTTAATTGTGCGGAATGAAGACTTGGGTAAAAATCCAGCAGCAGTGATGAGTCAAGTCTTTGATTTTCTGGAAGTGCCAGATTATCCAGATATCGAGTATGCTCGAAAAAATACCACAAATTATCCCTCTCAAATTGATGAGAGTCTACTGACGCGCTTACAAGACTTTTATCAGCCCCATAATCAAAGACTTGAGGAGTTTCTAGGACGGAAATTTAACTGGGATTAGATTAATGAGAAGCTCTGCTTGATATGCACTTTCCGAGGTGAATAGGACTTTGACCCAGATCTCAAGTTTGACCTGGGTTTAATACTCTAAATTTAAATTTAACCCACTCGTCTAAGACCCTTCCATTCCACCAACTCCCGCATCAACCCCCGCCACTCCACCGAACCTGCCAACTCCTGCACGTCCATCGGAGTCCCCTTGCGTTCGGCAAACTCAACGAAACACTTCAACCAGTCCGAAACCGTCTGAGTCACAGACACCGATGAATACTTCCAAGACTCCTGTAAATACCCGATCGTCTGAGTTCGATCGCCCTGTTGGTAAGCATACCACCCATGCCAGACCAACTCCCGATACCGTTTCTGCCTCGGGTCATCCGTCTGAGCCTCCAACACTTGCCAAAACTTCGATCGCTCCAACTCCATTTCCACCTCATCCAGCCGAACCCGAGTCTGCGACAATTCCGTCTGAGTTCGGGTCAACTCCTCCTGAGTCTGTTGCAACTGTTGCTGAGTGGAGAACAGTTCCCCCCGCACCCGATACCACCGAGACTGAAAATACTCCAACATCTCTTCCAACTCTCCCTCCAGTTGCCGCACCTGAAGCTGAGTTTGTTTCAATTCCTCTTGAGTATCTTGCCGTTCTTCCATCGTTCTTTTTCCGTTTCCTCGATAACTCGAACTAAAATTTGGTAGCACCCAACACTCTAAGATTCGCTAACTTCTACTTCCTCCGAGGCGCGATCGAACTTTCCCTTAATCTTGACGAGTTCTTCCTGCGCTTTCTGAAGCTGAGACTGAATCTCTTCGCATCTTGCCTTCTCTTTCACCTTTTGTTCGTGCAGCGCCTTTACCTGATGTCGCAGCCGCGCGCACAAACTTTCGTAGCTCAAAATTCGGTGACTTATCCCATCCTTCACTAAATTTTTGGAACTGGGTTCGGCAATTAACGGAACAAGATCGTAAACTTCAAATGCAAACGCTGTTAAATCTTTTTTAGTATAGGTTTCTTCCCCTATTTTACTACAACAAATCCATGAATGTTTCCACTCGCAAACTTCTGCACTCGCATCCACCAGAGGAATATTTTTTTTCCCTCCCACCTGCCGCGATAACATTCTCCGTGCATTCCTGACCAAAAACACATCATCCTCCCAAAACGCCAGGCCCCTCCCGTAACTCCCAAACTCTTTCATCAACGTTACCTCCTGCCGAGGACTAATCTGATATAACCCTCCCGTCCTCGACTCCAAAACATACAAGAAACTATCGCGAACCATCAAATTATGAGGCTCGCGAATTCCTTCGAGTAATGTTACATCAGACGAGACGTTCTTGACAAAACCATGGCAAATGATTTGGGAACCTCGAGCGAGACCAAAACAAGCCACTATCGCTTCATCTTTCCAAAACGCGATACTGTTTAGGTGAAGCCGATTTTCGGACGAATTATTCAGCCGAACGAAAACTTCTTCATCTCCAAAATCTTCATCAAAAGAGACCTTAACAATCGAATTATTTCCCGTTGAGGCAATATATATACTATCTCGATAAAAAACTAAAGAATGAGCATCTTTTACTAAGTCAAGAGCTTTCGAACTGAGAACGTTAAAATCTCGATCGAGACAGAGTAAATAAGCCGGAGTAGATTGTAAAACTAAAAAATAGCGTTCGTCTTGACGAATCAAACCCGTTGCGCCCACCCCAGGCTTGCTCAATGGAAAACCTTCTAAGGGTAGCGACACGTATTTCATGTCATGATGAGTCCAATCGTAAACCCCTAAAAAATATTGGTCGGGTAAATAGGAAACATTGCAAAATGTCATTAAAAATTTCATAAGCCAAACATCTACGATTGCGGACGTTCGAGACAATAAATTCAATTATTCTTAACGCCACGTGCAACTGAATTATCCAAAACCCGACACAGCGGAGTAACTGAATTTGGGGAAACTGGAACGGGATCTACGATCTGCGTGTTCACCACATAGCTTGGCTTAAAGTTGCACGTGGCATCCTGAGTGACTCGATATCGTATCGATTCTCTAGTCATTTCCACTCTTCACTCTCTGCTGGGGTCATCCTTGACACTCCCAACCCAGCGTCAGATCTGAAAAAGTGAAAAAGACTCATCAGCCACACGATCGCCTCAGACTGATTCGTACTCCTGACCTCCATCCAATATCGATCGCGCTACCTCAGTATAAAGATAATATTCCTCAACGCTGCGGCGATCGTCAAAACACAGGTTCGACTTTAAATGCGATCGCCCCAAACCTCCCCCATCCCATTAAGATAAAAGTGTCGGGCACCCTCGACACCCGTGTTTTCCTGGAGGCGATACTATGCAACCCAGCCTTACCGAAACCCAAACCATCGCCCTCGAACTTCCCAGCACTACAACTCTCCACGTCACCCACCAACAATTCACCGAACTCGTAATTGCCAATCGAGATTTAAGATTAGAACGGACGGCTACTGGAGAACTCATCGTGAATCCACCCACTGGCGGCGAATCGGGAAAAAGAAATTTTAGCCTCACCACCCAAGTCGGAAATTGGTTTGAAGCCAACGAAGACTTAGGAGAAGGCTTCGACTCCTCCACGGGATTCATTCTCCCCAACGGTGCCACCCGTTCCCCCGATATCTCCTGGGTACGGCGAGAACGCTGGGAAGCCCTCACTGCCAAAGAACGCAAAGGCTTCGTTCCCCTGTGTCCGGATTTCGTCGTCGAACTGCGTTCTGCCACCGACAGCCTTTCCAAGCTGCAAGAGAAAATGCAGGAGTATCTGGAAAATGGAGCGCGACTCGGATGGCTGATTAACCCCCAAAATCAACAAGTGGAAATCTACCGTCCCGGACGAGACGTCGAAATCTTAGAACATCCCACAGAACTTTCCGGGGAAGATGTGTTGCCCGGTTTTTGCCTCAACTTGCGCCGGATTTGGCGATAACAGGAGTTTAGACTTAACGATGCGATCGCCCCAAACCTCCCCCATCCCATTAAGATAAAAGTGTCGGGCACCCTCAACACCCATCCATTTCCTGGAGGCGACACTGATGCAACTGACCCTCATCGAACCCCAAACTATCGCCCTCGAACTCCCCACCACCACAACTCTCCACGTCACTCCTAAGCAATTTGAAGAACTCGCTGCGGCCAATCGAGATTTAAGATTAGAACGAACAGCTACTGGAGAACTTATCGTGATTCCACCCACTGGCGGCGAATCAGGGTATCGAAATGTCAAACTTTCCTACTTCCTAGTAAAGTGGGTCGAAGAAGAGGGAGGAAACGGTATACCTTTCGACTCCTCTACGGGATTCATCCTTCCCAATGGCGCAATCCGTTCCCCCGATGCCTCCTGGGTGCGACGAGAACGGTGGGAAGCCCTTACTCCCGAACAACGCAAAGGCTTCGTTCCCTTGTGTCCGAATTTCGTCATCGAACTGCGCTCGGCCACCGATAGCCTCCCCAAACTGCAAGCCAAAATGCAGGAGTATCTCGACAACGGCGCGCAACTCGGATGGTTGATTAACCCCCAAAATCAACAAGTGGAAATCTATCGTCCCGGACGAGATTTGGAAATCTTAGACCATCCCACAGAACTTTTCGGGGAGGATGTCTTACCCGGTTTTCGCCTCAACTTGCGCCGGATTTGGCGATAAGAGCGAGATTCTCTTCATGTCGCTGCGAGCATCCATAGAATCACGTACAATTTTCACCTATGAGCCGACGTGACATTTACCACAGTACCGTCAAGCAAGCGTTACAAAAAGATGGGTAGACGATTACTCACGACCCTTTCCCTCTAGAAATTGGTCGTAAGCGCTTATCCGTCGATTTGGGAGCTGAAAAACTCATCAGCGCAAAAAAAAGTAAGAGACAAATTGTTGTTGAAGTTAAAAGCTTTGTCGGACAGTCAGATGTCAAAGATTTAGAGCAAGCCTTAGGTCAATACATCTTGTATCGCCAGATTCTGAATGAGATGAAAATTGAACGAGCGCTTTACTTAGCCGTTCCTCAAAGAATTTTCAACAGCGTATTTGAAATCGAAATCGGACAAATATTACTCAAGCGAAACATTATCCGTTTGCTAGTATTTGACGATAACCAGGAGATACTTGTTCGATGGATACCCGACTAAAATATAAAGCTATTATTAAAAATACTTTACAGGAGTACTGCACCGAACGCAATTCCCTCCCCGATCCATATAAATCCTACGTTCTCTTTGACGAAGAACGAGGACATTACGTACTTTTAGACCTGGGTTGGAATCACGAAAAATACCTTCATGCTACTCCGATTCACATCGATATCATCGGAGAAAAAATCTGGATTCAATACGACGATACCGAAGAAGGAATCGCCACCGATTTGCTAGAAGCAGGAATTCCCAAGCAAGATATCGTGCTCGGTTTTCGACACCCAAAAATTAGACCTTATACCGGTTTTGCCGTCTCGGATGCTGAAGAAAGAGCATCGGCACGCGGAACATAGATCGCCATCTCTAGCCGAAAGCAATACTGTATTACTCTCGTGCGATCGATCGACCCAAACTTCCAGTGCTATCCTAAATCTATTGAAATCGATCGAGGAGCCAACCATGTCTGCAACCTCTATCCATTTACCCCCCATCCTCGAACTCACCCTCCACCTCTCCGACGAGCAATTTTGGCAACTGTGTCGCGAAAACAGCGACCTGAGATTCGAGCGCACTGTCCAAGGAGAAATTATTATCATGCCACCCACTGGAGGAACCACCAGTAAACGTAACGCCGATTTAATCTATCAACTTCAAGCCTGGAATCGTCGCTATAAGCTTGGAGAAGTCTTCGACTCTAATGGTTGCTTTAAGCTTCCCAATGGTTCAGATCGCGCTCCCGATGCCGCCTGGGTAAAGCAAGAACGCTGGGACGCACTTACCCCAGAAGAGCAAGAAAAATTTGTACCTCTGTGTCCCGATTTCGTCGTCGAGTTAATGTCGCCGAGCGATTCCCTGGAAAAAACCCGCGCCAAGATGCTCGAATACATGGAAAATGGCGCCCGATTGGGTTTCCTGATTAACCGCAAACAACGACAAGTAGAAATCTACCGTCAGGGGCAAGAAGTCGAAATTCTCGACAATCCCGATACCGTTTCCGGAGAGGATGTCCTGCCGGAATTCGTGCTGGATTTATCCACCATTTGGTAACGGCAACACGCCACAGCCACCAGGGCACCCTATTCCCTTTTTAGATTCCGATGGATGTGAGCAGGCAATCGCTGGCAATCGCGGTGGGAGCAAAACCGGTTTGTATCTCGTGTAATATCAAATCCGGTTAAATCGTTACTGTAAAACTTTGGCTAACGGTCACCCGCAAACTTAGGATCGATCCTTGTAAAAAAGGTTACTCTTGCCCGCACTATACAGTAAGTCTATACCCGGATTTAATATAAGACCTAACGAGCGATCGGATCGGTTGTGAGAGCATTCCCTTGTAAGCACCCTATTCCCCCGCCATTTCCGATTCCCCCACCCGATGCAAACAAGCATCGAGATCGAGAGACCACCGAGGTTGCGATGCCAACAACTCCGTCGCCTCTCGACTAGACAACGCTTTAGAAAAGAAATAACCCTGACCGTATTCGCAACCGATATCTCGTAGTTGTTGCCATTGTTCGCGGGTTTCCACTCCTTCGGCGATCGCATCCATTCCCAAGGTATGAGCGAGCATGACAATCGTTTGCACGATCGCCCGATTTTCCACTTTCTCTCCCATGGAACGAACAAACGCCCGATCGATTTTGAGCGTATCCGTGGGAAACTGGCTCAAATAACTAAAAGACGAATACCCCGTCCCAAAATCATCAATTCCCAACTGAATGTTGAGGGCTTTCATCTTGCGTAACGTCTCAATCGTCTTCTCCACATCTTCCATCACCACCCCTTCGGTTATCTCCAACTTCAAACTGCCAGGATCGAGCTGGGTTTGCCTGAGAATGCGATCGATTTGAGCCACCAGATCCCCCTGAGCGAACTGCTTGCCCGATAAATTCACGCTGACGATCGAGGGTGCGTTAAATTGCATTTGCCACTGGTGAGTTTGCCGGCACGCTTCCCGCAGTATCCACATTCCCAAAGGAATAATCAAACCCGTTTTTTCCGCCACCGGGATAAATTCCTCCGGCGAGACAAACCCCCGCGTGGGATGCTGCCAGCGTACCAACGCCTCAAATCCAGAAATTTTACCGCTTTTCAGAGACACCAGAGGTTGGTAGTAGACGCGAAATTCTTCTCCAAATTGAGAATGGGGTAAATGGGAATTCTCATCTTCGAGCCATTTGCGAGTCTCCTCGTCCGATGCCTCATATAAAAACGTGTGAGCCATGGATTTGCGCAAATCGAGTTCGAGTTCGAATTGAGCGATCGCTTGCGATTCCATACTCGGATCGAAAACTTCCGGCTGGGTTTTTTCCAATCCCTTGGCGCGATACATCGCCGTATGGGCATCCCGAAGCAAATCGCGATGGCTGCCATTACTCATGGCAATCCCCATGCTGGCACTGGTAAAAACCGACTGACCGCTGAGGTAAAACGGGCGTTTGAGTTGCTTGCGAATCCGTCGGGCAATACTCGTCGCATCCCGAACGTCTTTAATCCGATCGACGAGAATGGCAAATTCATCGCCCCCCACTCGGGCAACCCGATCGCCGGAGCGCAGACATTGGGCGATCCGTCCCCCCATTTCTTTGAGGAGTCGATCGCCCGCTTTGTGTCCCAAACAGCCGTTAATCGCTTTAAAGCGATCGATATCCAAGAAAATCACCCCCAGCTTCTCATCGGGAGATAACTTGAGGCGATCGCTCGCCAATTTCAAATGGTTGGCAAAAAGCAACCGATTCGGCAACCCCGTAAGGGAATCGTAGAAGGTGTTGTAGAGAAATTTGTAAATCACCACGCCGCCAATGGTGACCAGAAAACCCATCACCGGCAAGATCGGGGGCATCCAAACCATGAGAACGAACAGCCCCCATTCGATCGCACCGAGTCCGAGCAAGGCCAAGACGATCGCCCCAGCAAACTTTCCAGGGTGCTTGAGTTTCCAGGCGATGACACCGCCCAAACCCGACCAACCCAACAACCACAGCACTTCCACTAGATCTGGAAGCATCCGAAATAACACTCGCTTTCCTAAAGCCGCATCGACGAGTTGAGCAGTCATTTGAGCGTGGAGAAATACTGCCGGCATCCGGACCTCTCGATTTGCGGTGCGAGTATAGGGGGTGTTAAATCGTTCCTTGAGACTGGGGGCCGTAGAACCCACCAAAATAATTTTGTCTCGAATCAAATTGGGGTCTACCTCTCCTCGCAAAACTTGTCCGAAGGTGATGCGGCCGGCCTTGGGATTGGGGGAGCGGTAGTTGAGTAAAATTTGGGAACCATTGAGTTGGAGGTGGGTATATCCCCCAGATGTGGATGTGAGGGGAGATAAAATAGCTTGTCCCAGTTGAAACTTGGCGTGAGGTTTGGCGGTCTTGTGGGGAAGTGGTTCTAGGGAAATTCCTCGATCTTGGAGATAGACCAGTGCCAAGCGCAGTGAAAAAGAATAGTGCGGGTCTGAGTTGGGTGAGGGCAGTGCGAGCCAACTTCGGCGAACCACATTATCGGGATCGATCTCAATGTTGTTGAAACCCACCCGCCCAACCGGCAAGATTTCCGGGGGAGGAATCGCCTCTGTCGCCTTCGTATCGATGGTGTGAGCCACAATGACGTTGTCTGCATCAAGTTGCAACATCAAAGCCGATTCGAGGCTTCGCGATTTTCGATCGAGGTCGAGGTCGAGATCGAGTCCGATCGCTCTCGGACGCGCCGTTTGCAACCGATCGAGGGCACGTGCGAGCAGGCGATCGGAAAGGGGCCATCGATATTGGTTGATATCCGCCTCTGTAATTTCCACAATCGAGAAGCGAGAATCGAGACCACTATCCCCTCTGTGCGCCATCAAAACATCAAAGGTCGCCAGTTCCCAACCTTGAAATCCGCCCAATCGCGCGATCGCGAATAAAATCAGGGGGACTCCCAGGGCGATGGCCGCCACGGGATGTCTCCAATTAATTCTTTTTGGGTGTTTGCGACGACCTGATTTTAGCCAGGTTGCAGTTACCGCAGAGACCATTAAACAGAGTTGACGATGCAACCCATCGATCGAGAAGCTCATAGATTTTGAAAGAAGCGAACTCGCCCGCACGTACGATCTTTCAATCGATTCGCGCGACCGCTCTCGCCATAGATACCGACACGAGTCACGTCACATTTAGCGATCGCCCAAGAGCAATCGCCGCAATACTTAAGTATTTTCCCCTATTTTGCGTTTTTTACCGAATTAAAAATGCGTAGAAGCACGGAACTCAAGATCTATCGTAACTAGAGAAAATACGCAAGCCCCGAAATATTTTCTTTTGAAGCCCTGATGTTGTCCCTTCAGACCCAAAAACCCCGTTCGATCTTTATAGCACTACACAAATGCATTCGGACATCACGACCTCTGTATCTTCTGCTGGGTATCGGTGAATTTTTCGGCAATGTCCTAACGGACTTGCATAACGCGATCGATAACGTCAGACGCGGGTTAAGGATACTGAAAAGTCCAGCGAGCTGATGTGGATTCGAGTCATGAGTAGAAGAATCTCGAACCTTACCGGCTCCAATCGATCCCAAGCACTCGTTATCACCCCTTACACCCTATCCTCACCCGACACAACTCTCCCGAACTGACATTAAATAGAAACCCCTGACGGAAACCGGAGCGGTGAGGGAACCCAGAGTTCCCTCGGGTTGAGGGACGAAAACAGAGTCGATCTCAACGGGAATTCATCGATTAAGTACTGAAGTCGTCGACACCCACATCACTTAGCGGCACCCCTAACAACGTCACCAATACCGTGTTCGTATTTAAATCGACAATTGCCGTCGCATTCTCAAGGGGTAAGATCGACAGTTGGTCTACACTCAACCCCCCTGTCAATAATAAAGTATCCTCTCCCGAGACAAAATCAAAGATATTGTCGATACCGTTCCCTGGAGCTAATACGAACGTATCGTTTCCCGACCCCCCAAAGAGCAGATCTTCCCCGACGTTACCATCAATGCGATCGTTCCCGCTGCCGCCAAAGATCGTGTCAGCACCCTGACCGCCAAATAGGCTGTCGTTTCCATTCGCCCCATCCATCGCATCGGAATCGGCATTCCCAAAAATCATATCATCGCCAAAATCCCCTTGTAGGGCATCGATACCCGCCCCACCAGATATCGTATCGTTGCCGTCCGAGCCTCTTAAGGCGTCGCTTTCCGTTCCCCCGTCGATCGCATCGTCTCCGTTCCCCCCGTCGATGACATCATTTCCTTGAAGACCGAAGAGCGAATCGTTGCCCTCTCCTCCAATAATCGAGTCATTGCCCAGATCCCCGAGCAGGGTATCATCTCCCAAACCCCCGTCGAGAAAGTCGTTATCCCGACCCCCAAACATCTGATCGTTGCCGCTTCCCCCGTCGAGAAAATCGTTTCCCGAATTCGCGAACAGGCGATCGTCTCCCTCATTCCCAAAAATGTTATCGCTGCCGGCCAAACCCACAACCAGATCGTTCCCACCCAAGGCCAGAAACTCGTTATTGCTATCGTTGCCCAGCAGAATATTATCGGTTTCGTTACCCTGTACGCTATCGAGAGGAGGGGTAGGGGGAGGAGGCTCGGGAGTCGGAACCAGAACGTTGGGAATATCCGGTTGTTCCGGTTCACCATCGGGTTCGCCGGCAGGGGGAGTGGGCGGCGCGCCCGAAGTAACGACGGCGATAAAAACCGCACCGGAAGTCCGAGCGCCTCGATCGTCTTGAATCGAGTACTGAAAGCCGTCGTTGCCGATAAATCCGGGGGGAGGAGTATAGGTGAGGATATTCCCCTCGCGGGTAATGGTTCCCCCAGCGGTGGAAGGTGCGGTGAAGCTAATCAGACCGATCGGGTCGCCATCGGGATCGGAATCGTTGGCGAGTACCTCAATGGCGATCGAACTATTTTGGTTAATGGTAACGCTGTCGTTTTGCGCCACCGGGGCATTGTTTGGCGGTGGCGGGGCGTTGACTTGAACCGTGACGGTGGCGGTAACGGTGGCGCGGCCGTCGGTGATGGTGTACTCAAATGTATCGTCTCCAGTAAAGTCCAGGGGCGGTGAATACACCAGGGTGTTGAGACTGTTGCCCGTGGAGACGCTGCCCCCAGCCGTTGATGTGGTGGTAAAGGGCAGGGGAAAGATATTCAGGGGCGTACCGTCGGGGTCGCTATCGTTGCCGAGAACGTTAATCGCGACGGGAGTATTGGTGAGAGTTGTCGCGATGTCATCGTTGGCGATCGGGGTTTCGTTTTCCCCCGTAATCGTAATGGTAACGCTCCCGGTACTCGTGGCACCTTGGGGGTCTTGGACAGTGTAGGTAAAGCTATCGCTAGCCCCCTGACCTTCCGGGAGGGCGGTCAAAATATTGGAGGTGGTGGGATCGTAACTGTACGTACCATCGGGATTGAGCACCACCGTCGCGCCCTGGGCGGTGATGAAGCTATCAGGGACGACGGTGAGGGCAGTGGTTTCCTCAGTATCGGGGTCGGTATCGTTAGCGAGGAGGTTTGTTCCCGTCGTCAGAACTCCACTCGCACTAGTAGTCGCCGAGTCGCTCACAGCCACCGGCAGATCGTTAACCCCCGTAACGGTAACGGAAACCCTGGCGGTATCGAAGGTCAGAGCAGCATCGCTCAGAACGTAGTTAAATGTATCCCTGACGGGGGCGTCAACTCCCGCAGGTAAGGCAATAAAGTTGGCAACGTTGCGCGGATCGTAGCTGAAAGTGCCATCGGGATTGACGGTGACCGCTGCCCCTTGGGTACTAAAACCCGTTGTCGCTCCCAAAGAAAAACCGGTGGTCAGCGTTCCAGTCCCGGTATCGTTCGCTGTTAAACTTGGCGTTTGCTCGGTCTGCCCCATATCCACCATCGTGAGGATGGTATCGGCTGCGGTCTTCCCCGTATCGTCAACTGCAGTGGCCAACACCCCAGGATAGGTGGCGATCGCCTCTTTTTCCAAAGGTAGGACCACTTCCTGGTTGCCGGTGCGAACCGCCAGGTTCCAGTCACCCCCCAAAACCGAACTCCCCGTCAGACTGACCGACGCAGCAATATCGGTTCCCGTCAGTCGGTGCAACTTAGCAATAAATTCCGCCCCCGCATCCCCTGCGGCCACGTTGCAGCCGTAGAGAAACAGACTCGATACCGAGGCAAACTCAGTTTGAAGTAAGTGGGTGTAGCGATCGAGGGTTTCCAGACTCAGTTGGGCGTTTCCCAGGTACAAACATCCGGGGGTCCCGTGGGAGAAGATGTGGATTTCCCGAAAGCGATCGCCCGCCAGAACCTGCGCGATTTGTTCGATACCATCTTGAGTCGCATCGAGAACCATCGCTCTCGTTCCAGGAACGACTCCCCGCAGTAAATGGGGAACATCGTCGAGCGCAGAGTCGATAACCACAAGCACGTTGCAGTTGTCAGTGGGAAGGATTGCCTCTTGCATGGTTGGTTGTCGTGAGCCGATAGGAAACGCGATTTGAGAATAACATCGATCGACGCTGGGGCGCTCGATGTCGATCGAGTTGAGTCAATTGAGAAAGTCGATTTCCCGTTGACCGGTTTTTCCCATCTTTCTTGATGGTCGATCGAGAAAAAGGTTCCGGGTAAACCCGTCAGGATAAACCGCAGCCCAGGGAGCAATCCCAACGCTGCGGTCACCTCCACGATAACATCGATACTCTACGGGACGGGGGATGGGGGATGTGGAGATAGGGGGACGCGGGGACACGGGGACGCGGAGATGGGGAGATGGGGAAGAGCGCTACAACTAACTCATTGTCAATTGTCCCTTGACTCTCCTCACCGGTCATCGAGCGATAGAATTTAAAAAACATCGAATCCCTCTCTCGCTCGTCATGTCAAAATTTCCGATTGCGCTCTCGATTGTTGTGTTGTGTTTGCTCGTCACCATCGGGCAAAACTGGTCGCCGTCCGTATCGATCGTCTTTTTAGGCACGACTTCAATCGCTTTGCCTTTGGGAATTTGGGTGGGATTGGCGATCTCGGCGGGTGCAATGACCGCTCTTGCCATTGCGTGGTTGTTGCAACTGGCGAGTTCTTTACAACCCAATTTCGCCCGTCCGTCGATTCGGGCCAGTTCGCCACCGCCAGCCCCCGAACGCGCCCAGCGGACTTGGGACGATCGAACTGTGGCAGAATCGATGGGAGATAGCAGCAAACCCCCGATCGATATTCCGACGGACGAGCCATACGAGCCGATGGTGGGAGAGGACATGAAGACGGGCAAATTCCAAGAAGAAGAGCCGCTCGAAGAGTGGGATAACGAGGAAGAATGGGTCGGGCAAGATGTCACCTCGGTGAAGTCGGAAGATGTCTATCCCCAAGAGGATTCGGTCAACTCAACGAGTTTTGAAGTGACACAAGAACCGATTCCAACCTACCAAGAAGGCTCGATTTATTCCTATAGCTACCGCGATCGAAAAACGGAAACGGGAAGAACCGATGAGATTTTCGCCGCTGCCGATGACACCCAAAAAGAGACTCCCAAACCCGCACCGCCCGAGGAAAACCCCCTAGAATCGGAAATTGTCGAGCCGTTTCGAGAACCCTTTCCCGAGTCCTTTGAGGATAACGCGCGATCGGACGATGGCGAACGATCGCCCCAGTCGCAACCGGCTTCACCCCCCTCATCTTCCCCAGACGATGACTGGACGAGTTCGAGCAAACCCAATAAAGAAGACTGGTAAGAGCGAGTTGGGTTGAATGTGAAGCTAGGCAGAGGTGGCTTCGGGGGTAGGG
>NZ_JBRJXU010000032.1:0-9468 GCF_057467645.1 Zarconia sp. | reverse complement strand
TAGATTTTAGATTTTAGATTTTAACGTGAGTTCGGGATAAGCTGAAATCTTAATTTTGCCGTTACTGATTTTCAGCATTTATCGTTCTCACACCTCGATTCTCTTGTTGAACCCGTGAAACATCGACTCTTAACCCGAACTGACGTTAGATTTTAGATTTTATAGCGCTTCGCGCTAGTTTATTGACACGATCGAAGAAATAGGTTTTTTCCATTCCCTATTCCCGATTTCCCAACACCTAAAACCATTCCCCGTTCCCCATTCCCCCTTCTCACAACAAAGAATCCATCAGCGCCATAATTTCTACGGAACGATCGCGAAGAGCAGCCTTCTCGAAGGTCACATTTTCCTCGATGGTATCTCCTAAATAGCGCTCCAGAATCCCTTTAAGGGCAATTAATTTGAGACTATTTTCGGCGAGGGTTTCCGACACCGGTTCGGCGGCCCGCAAATATCCGATCGCCCCCACATCCATTAGGGCAGAACGGCGCAGTTGCAAATCCGGACCTTCGAGGGCTTGCACCAACCGTTCTCCATACTTCGTCTCCCCCGTTAGTTGGTACATCGCACGGGCCGCCGAATACTGGACTCGCTCCACGGGATGCTCTAAAAAGGCCACGATATCCTCGGTGGCTTCCGTGGCTCTCAGGGTTCCCAGGGCTTCGATAATCGAATCGTAGGGCTGCACCAAATGGGGTTTTCCGGGAACGGGAACCGCCGCGGCAACCCCCCCTTCCATCAGCTGCTTCAACGGGGGAATCGCCCTGGCATCTTCGAGCATTTCCAGGGCTTGGGCGGCAGATTCGCGCACGTAGTAGTCGGGGCAGTCTAAGCTTTGAATCAACGCCGGCACCACTTGGGAATCGCCCAGTTTACCCAGGGCTTTGGCGGCATTGCGCCGCAGGGGATACCCGCCATCGGGCGATCGATCGGCTTCATCGACGAGAGCCCCCAACAACGCTTCGATCGCCTCGGGTTCCCGGACGCGAAATTTTCCCAACCACCAAGCGGCATAGTAGCGGATGCCGAGGTCTTCGAGTTGCTGCAAATTGGCGATCGCCTGTTCCACCGTCATCGCCGGGGCTTCAGGATTACTATCGTTCGGGGTTTTGGGGGCAAGATTCTCCATCGCTTTAGCTCCTTAACTTGGCAAATGTCGGTGGCAAATTCCGAGGGGACAGTCTGATTTCTGTATCATACCGATGCAGAATGTTCATATATATAATGTGTCGATTGTGAGAACTGGGTCCGCTTCGACGAGCGGTCAATTCTCAGTTTCCAGGGATAAATGTTACAGATAATTGCACAAATTTTTACAGTTTATGACATTTCGATCGAAATTATTTCCGATTGCGTATGGTTAGGATGGGTTTATTAATAAAATAAGTAGTTTTACTTATCGTAAAAATCGATCCAAAAAAAACAAAGCAAACACTTTGTTCGGTCAAAGTCATCTCACACCATTTAGCAATATAGGAGAAGAGTACAATATGGCACTCCCTCTACTGAGCTACCCCTCTAAATCACAAAATCAGCGGGTCGCGGGCTATGAAATCCCTGGAGACGAGCATCCCCGAATTGACTCCCTCGAGAACGATCTCTCGGGTATTGAAGTCGATAATTTAATTCAAGCAGCCTATCGCCAGGTTTTCAACGAACAACAACTTCTGAGTTCCAATCGCCAAAAACCCCTCGAATCTCAGCTTCGATCGGGGGAAATCACCGTGCGAGACTTCATTCGGGGCTTAGTTCTCTCGGATACTTTCCGCACCCGCAACTACGAGTGCAACAACAACTACCGCTTCGTGCAAATGTGCCTCCAGCGCGTTCTCGGGCGGGATGTGTACGACGAGCGCGAAAAGTTTGCTTGGTCGACGGTGCTGGCAACTAAAGGGCTGCAAGGCTTTGTGGATGCTCTGGTGAATAGCGATGAGTATCAAGATAATTTTGGCGACAATACCGTTCCCTATCAGCGGCGACGGATTTTGCCCCAGCGAGAGTTGGGCGAGTTGCCCTTTGCCCGGATGCCCCGCTACGGCGCAGACTACCGCGCCCAGCTCGAGGCATTGGGCTACAATTTCCAAGGTGGTGGACTCAAGAATGCCCAGTGGACCGATCTGCCCCCGCGCAAGGCTCGTTTGGCAGGTGCGGCGATCGCGATCTTTGGAGCCACGTTCGTTTCAGGTCTTTTGATTGCCAGTGCCTTAGCAGCTTTTGGCTTGATCTCTCTGTAATCTTTCCTGAGTTTCTCCAGAAACCCTCAGAATCTTAAACCTTTCAATATGAGAAAGGGAGATCGAGATTCTGAGTTTCTTGTGACCACTCGAAATCCTCACGAGTCATAGCTCTAGAGCACTTGTACCACAACGCGAAGAGTTACAAATCTTAAATGTTTCACGGTTTGTAACTCTTTATGATGAAAGCTTAGAAGCACTTTTTGACAATAATTCTTTTAGTCAAGCTGCGGTGCCCAGGGGTTGTCTGTCAATGCGATCGATTCTTGAAAAACCAAATTCAGGCATGGCGAAAGGTTGGATTTCGCTCGATCGGCCCCTCGACAACTCCCGAGAGTATATTCTTTCTACTCAATTCCTTTAGTAACCCAGGAGACAAAATTTAATGACTTTTGGACCCGCATCTCCACTTGGGGTAGCCTTATATGAAGATACTCCCCCTTTTGAACTGTGGCCCGGTCGCTCCGAAGAGGAAGCCGAAGCGATAATCAATGCCGTTTACCGGCAAGTCTTGGGCAATGCCTACGTCATGGAAAGCGAAAGACTCGCCGTTCCCGAATCTCAATTCAAGCGCGGCGAACTGAGCGTGCGCGAGTTCGTGCGGGCTGTTGCCAAGTCCGAACTGTATCGCTCCCGCTTTTTCGATAGCTGCCCTCGCTACCGCTATACGGAGTTGGCTTGCAAGCACTTGCTCGGTCGCGCTCCCGATGGCTACGAAGAGATGAAGGCCCACAGCCAAATTCTCGATGAACAAGGCTTTGAAGCAGATATCGATTCCTATCTCGACAGCGACGAGTATCAAGAAACTTTTGGGGAAGATACCGTTCCCTTCGTGCGCGGTTACAAAACCCAAACCGGGAAGAAAATGGTTGGATTTACCCACTTCTTCAAACTCCAGCGCGGAGCATCCAGCAGCGACCTCAAAGGTAGCTTAGCCGGCAAGAGTCCTCGTCTGAATCGTTTGGTGATTCAAGAAGTGCCAACAGCTGTGGTTCCGCCTTCCGGTGGTTCTGCCGGTTGGGCGTTTTCGGAGCCTGCCATCGATCCTCGCGCTCGCCAAGGCGCTGGAGCGACCTCGGAAGGTCAAATGTATCGGATCGAAGTCACCGGCTACCGCTCCAAAGTGGTCAATCGGGTGTCGAAGTTCCGTCGCTCCAACAAGGTGTATTTGGTGCCGTTCGATCGGCTTTCCGAAGAATACAAGCGGATTCACCGTCAAGGTGGTGTGATTGCTAGTATCACCGCCGTCTAGGGAATCTAGATGTTGCGCGATCGCCCGCGGAGGTTGTTCGATCTGGTGGGCGATCGCGCTCGATCGTAGATCGAGCGATATTCGTTTCCCTCGTTCGCGCGTCTTTCGGACACCGCACTGCCCGTTCGCGGGTCAGTGGTACATCGAGCTTCGCGTTGAAATTCTCGGGAACGAACTTTAAGTTGCAGCCCATCTGTGGTGCCCAACTTTCAAATACCACGTTCTAGTTAACCGTCGTGCCAGCTATTTTGATGGGGGCAGCACTCGGTCAAAAATGTTTACATATAGACATATATTTTAACCTGCGCGGCTTCCTTCAACAATAGCCAACCCGCGACGCTCTAATACTTTATTCATCTAGGAGAAATTCACTCATGGTCAGTACTGCTCCGGCCGTCAAGTTCGGGATCGATGCCTTTGCCGGTCCTCCCTTAGAACTGTGGCCCACGCGCTCTTCTGAAGACGTGCAAACGGTGATTCGAGCCGTCTACCGCCAGGTTTTGGGCAACCCCCACCTGATGGAAAGCGAGCGCTTGGTGAGTGCGGAATCACAGCTTTGTAACGGCAATATTAGCGTCCGCGAGTTCGTGCGTGCCGTCGCCAAGTCCGAGCTGTATCGCTCGCGCTTCTTTGAAAGCTGCGCCCCTTATCGCTTCGTGGAGCTGAACTTCAAGCACTTACTCGGTCGCGCTCCCGACAGTCAAGCTGAAATCGCCGAGCATCTCGATGGCGTCCTCACTTCCGGTTATGATGCGGAAATCGATTCTTACCTTGATAGCGCCGAGTATCAGACCGCTTTCGGGGAAAATACCGTTCCCTACTATCGGGGCGCTCAAACCCAAGTGGGTCAAAAGCAGGTCGGCTACAATCGGATGTTTGCCCTGTTCCGGGGACCGGCCGAAGCCGATACGGCGACCAAGTCCTCCAATTTGGTGGAAGCCATTGCGACCAACAGCACCAGCCCCATCGTTCCTCCCAAGGCGGGCGGTCGTTTGAGTCCTTACGGCGATGCCACGGCGAAGACCTTCAAGATCGTGGTCAAGGGTGCCAAATTTGACTGCAGCCGTCGCCGTCGCAGCACCACCACCTACATCGTTCCTGGAGATCGGATGACCCCGCAAATTCAGCGGATCAATCGCTCGAGCGGCACGATCGTTAGCATCACTGAAGTGTAGGTTATTTCAATGACTGGGGTGCGAAGGGTTCACCTTTTGCATCCCGAACGCTCGTTTTTTCACTTTTTGACATTTTTTAACCTCTCAATTCACATTACATCAGGAGAAAAATACAATGTCTTTATGGGCCATCAACAGCGACCCCGTCGAATTACGTCCCAACGCCACGCCAGATGACGTGGAAGCAGTGATTCGTGCGGTCTATGGGCAAGTCTTGGGCAATGCCCATTTAATCGATAGCGATCGGCTCATCAGTGCGGAATCGCAACTGTGCAACGGCGATATCAGCGTCCGCCAGTTCGTACGCATCGTTGCCAAATCTGATGCTTATCGCTCCCGGTTCTTCGAGAGTTCTTCTCAGTATCGGTTCATCGAACTGAACTTCAAGCACCTCCTAGGTCGCGCTCCCGAAGACCAAGCGGAAATCTCCCAGCACGTCCTCACCTACAATGAAAGCGGCTACGATGCGGAGATCGATTCCTACATCGATAGCGAGGAATACCTCACCAACTTCGGCGAGAATACCGTTCCTTATGCTCGCTGCACCCAAACGCAAGTTGGCTTCAAAAATGTCAGCTTCAACCGGATGTTTGCCTTGACGCGGGGATACGCCACCAGCGATAGCAGCACCAAGTCTGCTCTCGTTGCTGAGCTAGCCTCCAATTTGCCCACGAGTATCGTTGCGCCAGTTGGCGGATCGGGTGCTTACAGCAACACGGGCAAGCGCTTCCGGATTAAGGTTGCCAAGGGCAAAGGCACATCCCGGCGCAGCACGATTTCTTACACGGTCAGCTACGACCAGCTGACCAACAATATCCAGAGCATTCACAAAACCGGTGGCACAATTGTCAGCCTTTCTGAGATTGCCTAGTAGCTGAAATGTTTGAAGCATGGCTTAGCTTTGCTTCTTAGCTAAAAAATCGTCCTACAACTTTCCGTATGTAGGACGATTTTTATTGTGTATTCCCTAACCCTTACACGCTTCATGCGTCGAGGAAAAGGAGGATAGTCTCAGAGCAATCGGGCGAGCCATTTCTCAATGGGAAAAACACACTGAGTGAATCGTCAAGCCAGAAATTTTTTCGAGATCGCTCTGAATCACACAATCCTCAAAGCTGTATCAACCCGAAAAACTGCGGCTTCGCCACTTATTCAACCGCGCTTCTCCAATGGCGGCAAAACGACGGGAATCGGCAATTTTAGCTTCCAACTCGGCAATGAGACTCGCCTGCTCTTCTACCTGTTTTTGAAGGGGGTCAGATGGTTCTGGAGTTTCCACCTCGAAACTAAAACCTTCTTTTTGAGAAGACAAATCGACAGACTGCCACTTGTCCAACAAGCTCTGTCCGATGCCTGAAAACGGCTGTAACTCGGCCAACTGTTTTTGTAGGGTTTCGATGAGAGCCTCTTGTTCGGCGATCTTGCGCTGTAAGTCTGACTCGACTTGAGAAGTCGGCGACGCAACACCTGAGGCTTTTACTTCCCATGGCTTTGGTGTGAGCACTTGGGCGATCAATGCTTGGACATCCGTGACGGGAACGTTGCCACCGGGATTATTGTAGATGAGCGGTCGTGCCAACCGAGACTGCGTACCCTCCACCCCAGCTTTATCGCTGGTGGATTGGCTCTTTTGCAACTTGAATGCATTGGTGAATCCCAGCAGTCGCCGACCGGTCTGGGTTCGATAGCCCCGGTAATAGGGAACGGTATTTTCTCCAAAGGCATCTTGGTATTCGTCGCTATCGAGGTAGGAATCGATTTCGGCCTCGAAGCCACCTCGATCGAGGATTTGGCTGTGGGCGAAGGTTTCCGAGTAGTCGTCGGGCGCGCGACCGAGGAGATGCTTGTAATTTAACTCGATCGACCGATAGCGGGGGCAGTTGTCGAAGAATCGAGAGCGGTACAGCTCGGACTTGGCAACCTGGCGCACGAACTCGCGGACGCTAATTTCACCGAACTTGAGTTGGGATTCGGGTACGGTGAGGCGCTCGCTCTCCATCACGTGAGCGTTACCCAACACGTGGCGGTAGGTGGCACGAATGACGATTTCGACTTCTTCTTCCGAACGACCGGGCCATAACTCGATGGGTGTCCCTTCTTCAAAGGCTTGATACTGGCGCTGCAGGGCTTGTGCGATACCAGCGTCCGGTTTGGCAACGCTGGATGTCACTCGAGTGCTGACTGGGGAAGACGAATAGGTCTTGAGATTCAGAGCCTTGGCAATAACTTGCCTGGCGTCGAATGTTGGCTGAGTTTTCGACGGGGCGGAGAGGGGATGAATTGCACTGGGAGAATTGGTCAGAAGAGAGTGCTGTAGCCGAGAACCAGTCTGACTACCGGAGAAGACGCCCAGGGTATTGGCGACATCGCTCCCCGAAGATCCCCGCAGCAATTGGAACAGATGAGTGAAACCCACGACGTTTCGACCGGTCTGGGTTCGGTAACCTCGATAATAGGGAACGATGTCTTCCCCAAAAGCATCAAGGTATTCGTCGCTATTGAGGTATGAATCGATCTCGGCTTCCAAACCCCCTTCATCGAGAATCTGGCTGTGAAGAACCAGTTCTTCATGACTTTCTGGAGCGCGACCGAGGAGGTGTTTGAAATTTAACTCGATAAAGCGCAGTCGGGGACTCTTGTCAAAAAAGCGGCTGCGATAGAGTTCCGATTTAGCGACCTGGCGCACGAACTCCCGAACGCCAATTTCTCCTCCAACCAGCTGAGATTCGGCAGTAATGAGGCGCTCGCTCTCCATCACGTGAGCGTTGCCCAAGACTTGGCGGTAGACAGACCGAACGATCAGATCTAGGTCTTCGGAAGACGGATTCGATCGAAGTTTAACGGGAGCAGTATCTTCAAAGAAGCCCACTCCTAATTCAGAGGCTTTTCCGATGGGAGAAGGAAGAATAGTACCGAGGTTTGTCACACACACTCTCCTATTGTTGTATTGTAAGGATGAAACAAAAGGGCACTCAAAAATTTGGGTTCGATCGTGAGGCTATTGCTTTACTTTGTCTGTGCAGAAACAGCAACTGGAACCGCATCTTCAAACAAGAACTCATGGAGGAATCTTTCCGACCATTCATGACCGAAATAGCTTTTAAATAAACCGGCAGCCGGGTCGCGCTCGGCACTATACCGATCGTACTCTTTTTGCGCCTCGACAATGCGATCGATTTCGGTTTGTTCGGTCTTCACTTCGGCTTTTTCTAAAATCTGAAAATAGAGTTGGATATATTCTTGATACGCAGGAAACAGTCGATTGACAACCGTATCAGCATCCGTTTTTGCAAAGAGTAAATAGGGAGAGAAATAGCAATCGGCATCGTAAAATTTCATCGGCAAATCTTGCGCCAGCTCGCTGTATTGCTCTCGAATCGGGCGCATCGGCTCGATGTATTTATCTAAATAATCCCGATCGCGAAACAGGGGCTGAAAATCCAAAACCACTAAGATTTTCTTAGTGCCAAAGGCTAAAAAATCAATTCCGAGCAAAGGCACGTCGTAGTGATGGCTCGGGTAAATGACACTATTAAAAATTTGAGCCGTTTCTCCAGCATTAATGTAGGTATAACGGACTTTTCGCAATTCGGGACATTGATAACACCAGCTTTCGATCATTGCGGGGTTTTTACCTCGCTGGCTGACTTGAAATTCCAATTCGCTCGGAATCTCACGACTGCGCAACTCAAAGCGATTGAATAATTCTCGTTCTAGGTATTGGAGAAAAGGTTGAAACATAAAAATTGATTTATTTGGAGATGGTTGAAACTGTCGCTAAGCTGGCTTTTAGTTTGGAGATTCTAGTACTCGAACGATAACAACTTTGCTGAATATAACCATTACGAGCACTCCGAAAACACTTCACGAGGACCGATCGAATCAGAGTTTGGATTTGGGAACGGGGAATAAAAACTCCACCAACCATTTCACCCAAAACGACCCGAGGCTTCCAAGCTTTTACCCTCAATCGAAGAGGATGTGGAGACCGTCGAGACAGAAATTGGACTGAAATTTGGGATAAACACCCTTGACTCGTCTGAGGTCTACGCTTATTCAGCAAACGTTGACTTGCACTTCATTCAACGATCGGTGCTATCGCTTAGTTTAGATATCTAAACGCGAACCTACTTGACACTCCCTGACCTAACGGAACGGGGATTCTTGGTTCAACGAAACCACTGAGACGAGATACCTTACAGTATCAATGCCAGAGGTTGGATTCTCCCCAAGCTAAAGAGCGGGTATACCCTACTCTATTCGCTACATGCGAGTTCTTTATAAAATCGATCGATGGCAGCTAGCTTTACATTGTCGGTTCTTCGTACCTGCGATCTAAAGAAATGTTATAAATATTTACTCAGAAACAGCGTAAATGAGAATCCCCTATTGATTCCACGTCGTACAGTCGAGTCCGTTTAGAGACCGATCGTTCTGTGTTGAGGCGAAAGTCCCGAGCGTGGGGAGTATTGAAGGAGAAGAGCAGGCGATCTCAGATCGCCTGCTGATTCTGGCTTTGAATTGTTTTTGTTCGCGATTCTCTCCCCAAACTGACACAAGAGCAATAAGTCTAAACCCCAGAAGAGCTATGCCAGTCTCAAAAACTGGTAGGTCGCTCTTCCGACAGGTTGGGCTTCGTGGCACAATAACCATCATGTCTTCCCCAAATGTGCCCGGGTCCGGGTTTGAAACCGGTAATGGAACCAAAGGAAATCACACAAACCCTTAGCGCGAACTTGTTTTCCCTTGTGCTTCGTCGTTGCCCCTTCAAGCTCGAGCTGCGCCCCCACGACCGGGGAAGAGATTC
>NZ_JBRJXU010000031.1:0-39424 GCF_057467645.1 Zarconia sp. | reverse complement strand
TAGCAGTCGCCACATTGGTTAGGACAGTCCAATCTCACACCAGTACTTCTCTCCCCCCGCTCCCCCAGCTTCCCCAGCTTCCCCCGCTCCCCCCGCTCCCCCAGCTCCCCCAGCTTCCCCCGCTCCCCCTCGCGATGTCCTAAATTGCGATAGCGGTTGCTATATGTTACGACGGAGGCATCCTGGTACTGGTTTCGATCGAGTTTTAATATGTCTGTCAATCTGTCGGTGTTTTACCGTCTATTTTCCCGTCGCACTCTACCAGCACTTGCCCTTTTGAGTGCATTCTGCCCCCAAATTGCCCACGCGGAAGAGGAGTTCGATCCCGACAACTGCACGTTCAACGGCATCCCCCTCTACGGCGAAGTGCAAATTGTCAGTTCTGGGGCGGATGTCGCCGTGGAAGTGGTGGATTCCTTTCCCGACTTGAACGTACAGGAGGTGGAGAGTTTCCCCGATGCTTGCGGCAAGTGGGAATTTGTCGACTCGGCTGCGGATTTCACCATTGAGTATGTCGATTCGTTTCCCGATGTGGAAATCGAGTATGTCGATTCTTTTCCGGGAACGCCTTAATATAGCAACCGCCATGTTAGTTAGGACATCGCAAGAGGGAGCAGGGGGAGCTGGGGGAGAGAGATACTGGTGTGAATTTAAGCTGTCCTAACCAATTCCTAACCAATGTGGCGACTGCTATATATCGCGATGTTCTAATGGCAATGGCGGTTGCTGTAAAATCGAGCCGGGTGGGCTGCATGACAGAACCCACCCGGCTTGAAGTTTAATTTAGAGGTAATTTAGACCATCGAACGATTCGATTTTTATCGCTAAGCGCACGGGGCTATTGACATTCAATGGGAGGCAACTTTTGCATCACCCATTTGGGCTTTGTCCGTGACATTTTCGAGCCACTGAGTTCGTCCCGATTCATTCGTCCGAACTGCTATGCGCGAGCGCGAGAACTCGTCAAGCGCTACCCGGCGCTAATCGTGGTAACCTCCAAATCTACTATCATATTCGCATTTTCCAGCTGTGCGAAGACATTACCATTCACAGACACTTCGCCCGTAAACAAATTGTAGTCCCAACTGGCGTTCTCACCGAAAACGCTCGGATCGAAGGCGAACGTGTCGTCATTGATATCGAAGCCTCGGATAACATCGATTTCACCGATCGAGTCAAAGAAGAAGGTATCTGCGCCGCCACCCCCAATCAGCGTATCTCGACCACTGCCACCAACGAGGTAATCATCGCCACTGCCACCTTCTAGAAGATCGTTGCCGCTGCCACCCCAGAGCGAATCGTTTCCAATGTTCCCATAGAGCGAGTCGTCTTCACTGTCCCCGTAGAGCCAATCGTTATCATCCCCACCCAAAAGCGTATCTCGACCGGAACCACCTCTTAAAGTATCCTCACCGGTGCCTCCAAGTAAACTATCGTCATGCCTACCACCATCTAGAAAATCGTTGCCACTACCACCATCAAGAGTATCGTTGTGTCGATTCCCAAAAAGTCGGTCGTTCCCGGATTCTCCAAAGAGTTTGTCGTTTCCTTTACCTCCATAGATTGTGTCATCTCCTCCTTTCGCATAAATAATATGGTTTTTGCTACCTAAGTCTTCATGGTTATTAGAGCCGTTGAGATGCTTAGTTTTAGTCGCCATGATTGCTTCCTTTTTGAGAATGTGAATTTCGCGAGATGAAAAATTGAGGTGAAAATCACCGATTTTGTTTCTGGAGGAATAGAATCTCTAGAATCTCAAACTGTTAACTTAAAGCCCGATCGAATAGCTTGTTCGCCAGTCGTGGTGTTCAAGTCATAGGTTCATCTTCTAGACGATCGCGGCTCTTCGGTGCGATCGCGATCGCACTTTTCATTCAAAACCATCACCCTAGAATGAAAAAAAATCGCCTATAAAAATAAGTAAATATATTTTTTTTGTAAATCGATTCGAGTTTTTTTAAAGTTATTTTCAAGAGAGAATCTGATGAAATCTCAATTCTCAAAAGTTCGATCGCTCTCTGATATTCTCAATCCTCACAAGTTCGCCGACTCTATCCGGATAATAGAGGTTTCGATCGCGATGAGGGCGATCGAACTTGACAATTGCATCACCTGACCAGAGTCTTGCCCTGACCTATAGGAGTGTGCTAATAGACATCTGCTGGAAAAGGGTTAAGGGTTAATATCAAGTTCGGGTAATTCGTTACAATTGGGCGAAATCGCCTGAAAAATTCTCTATTTCTTTCAACACCACTGGAACTTCCCGAAAGGAAAGCAAACCGAGAATGTAGGGAAAGAGAGTGAGACGGCGGGCGATCGCCCCAATTTTTGTCAAAGTATCATTCAGTTCGATCGCTCGTGACAAGGGTACTGGCGGATATTACTTTGAGTAGCTGATTTGAGTTTTTAAAATCTCGATCGAAACGATCGTAAATTTCCTTTAGTTTTCGAGCCTCCAGATTCGATTTTTTTCGAACAATGAGCTGATAGTCTTGATGGAGAATTTCGAGGCAATCGGCGAATAAATCGACAAACGCATCGATCCCAATTTTTGGATCTTCGGAGGGAAAGTCCGGATCGGTCCATCGATAATCATCAAAAACGATCGTGCTACCCATCTTCATTAACGGCCAAGATAATAGAGCATCTTGAAAGACGACAACGCTTAAATGGCAACCATCAATATAGATAACGTCGTAACGATCGGGTTCTAGGGTTTTCAGGATTCGATCGGATGTACCCTCAAGAGCGATGACTTTCTCTGCGGAGCCTGTTTTCTCAACGTTGCGATCGAACACCGGCTGAAATTGCGGGTCGATACAAGTTAGCCTTGCAGAAGGATGGGTCAAGATATTATCGAGTAACCAGCACGTTGACATTCCTTCAAAGCTACCGATTTCTAAAAAACTTAAATTTGGAATTGTCTTGAATTTCTGAAGATATTCGAATAAATGAGAAATATTATGAGTGAAATAGTCTTGATTAAATTGGTATTGATTTTCAATAGCCTGGTTCCATCCTCGAAGCTTGGCAATTTGTAAGTAACAAATATGTGCCTCTTCAAAATAGCCGAGCTTAGCCAACAGATTTCCGAGTTGCATCTGTAGGTCGATCGAGTCTGGCTCGTTCTGAAGTCGAGCGATATAACGTTCTTTTTTTGCCTTTTCTTCTGCTCGATTTTTTAATGAAGTTTGATAATTTTGAAGAATCTCGATATCTTCAAAGTCAATATTTAGGGCTAAACGATATAAAACGACCGCACCTGTATAATATTTAATTTCAGATAATAAATCGGCTGTTGTTGTATAAAAATCCGCCTGCTGAGATGTGGAAAGTTGCGAGCGTAATAAAGACGAGCAAATTTCTTGTTCGATTAACTGACAACAAGACCCGATCGAATCTTGCAAATTCTCGCAAACAATTTTTTCAAAAAGAATCCCAACTTGTTTTAGGGTAAAGAAAGAGTTTTTACCCAAATAAATTCCGTGCAAATAAGCACCAAGGGATTGGATAGGTCGATCTATCTTTTGTAGAGCGTTTGCCAAACAATCGTAAGTTCTCGCAGACTTGGGATCGAGCGATATCGATTTTTGATAGCTTTTAATCGCCGGTTGTAAGTTGTTCTGCTGTGAGAAAACCCATCCTAACCCACAGTAGAAGCTCGCCCGATTGGGATGTTTCTTAATGCCTTGAGATAAAACATCGATCTCCGCCTCAAACTTCCCTTCCGATAAGTAGAGATGTGCTTCTTGATGAATTTGACGAAAAAATTTTTTCGAGTTAGACATTCAAGTCAAAATACAACAGTTGAAACATCGTCGGTTAATTTGATTTATTATACTTGAATGTTTCTAAATCCGAGAGAGGCGATCGGCTTGACGGGTGGTTTCCGGCAATCGATACTGGGGAGTGCAACGGAGAACGCAGTCGATCGCCGTTGGTAAGCTAATCCGATGCCCCACAGACACGTAAATCGGCTTCACCCCCGTTCGGCTTCGCAAAACCGCCCCAATGGTTTCCCCCTCATCGCGCAACGGCTGCCAGCTTCCCCGAGACTCCGGCAGTTCGTCGTGTTCGCCAATAAACCGGGATTTTGCAACTCCGATAGCCGGTAAATCCGCGAGAACCCCCAAATGGCAGGCAAACCCAAACCGGCGGGGATGGGCATATCCCTGCCCGTCGCATAGCAGTAAATCCGGGGTGATTTTTAGCTTTTCCAAAGCATCCAACACCACCGGAACTTCCCGAAACGAGAGCAAACCGGGAATATAGGGAAAGGGGGTGGAACGGCGGGCGATCGCCGACTCCTGTAGCTGCAAATCCGGGAAACTCAACACTGCCACCGCCGCCCGCGAGACGGTATTCTCTTCTTCGTACCCCACATCCACTCCGGCAACGTATCGAATGTCGCCCAGTTTATCTTCGCGAATCGCGTCGGCAGCGAGTTGTTTCTGAAGGGCGATCGCTTCTTCGGGGGTGAGTTGCCAGGAATGGTGGGGGTTGATTTTCATCAGCGAACCTATGGTGAATGGGGTCTGCGATCGACTTGTATCGCGGTTCTTAAGTCAGTGAGGGCAAATCGCGAATCTCAAGTCCCCCTTATGAAGGCAAGTCCCCCTTATGAAGGGGGATTTAGGGGGATCGTTCGGATCTCATCCATTCGAGAAACGGGATATGAACGCGATCGCTATCTCTTACTATCTCCCCATCCCCCCATCCAAATAATGGTTATTTCACCAGATTCGCGCGGGTGGTATAGCCGTATGCAATCACGTTAGGACAATTAGTGCTAGTGCGAGCATCTTGCTCGCTGGGAAAAAAATGCAGCAGCAAAGTGTCCTCACCTAAGTGAATACCGCTATACAAAAGTATTCGATCGGGTCTTTAATAACTCGAGTTTAGACAAAATCTCGATTGAAAAGGCTACAACCGGCGATTCGGTAAGCTTTTTGGGAAATCGATCGTCCGTTCGAGTTTAAAACTCTCAAATTGTCTCAGGACGAGGGTTTTGCGGTTTGAGTCGTTAAATTTGTCTAAACTCCAATTAATAATTGGGCTGATTATAGTAAAGTGAAAACCCAAACGAAACTGTAACAACGACCGTTTAACCATCGACCCGTCACACCCATACGCCAATGCGATCGATGAATTCCCTGCCCCCTCCATCTCCCAAGCAATACCTCATCGTTGCCGGGGGATTGTTGATGTTGTTCTTAGCGTTTTTCTTCCGACCCTTTGTCATTATTAATGCCGGACAGCGAGGGGTGATGATGAAGTTTGGTAAAGTTCAAGAACGGGTTTTAGATGAAGGCATTCACCCGATTTTACCGGTGATTACCACCGTCCAACACCTCAGCGTTCGCGTTCAAAAAAACGACATTAATGCCGAAGCCTCGTCGAAAGATTTACAAAACGTGACGATGGAAGTGGCGGTGAATTGGCACATTCAGCCCAAACGCGCCTATGAAGTTTTTCAGCGAGTGGGGGATGAAGAACAGATTATCTCCAGAATTATTTCCCCCGCCGTTTCTGAAGTGGTAAAAGCGGCAACCGCAAAAAAGAATGCCGAGGAAATCATTACCAAACGAACGGAACTCAAGGACGAAATCGATAGTAAACTCGACAATCGATTGGTAGATTACGGGATTATCGTTGATGATGTTTCTTTGGTGAATGTTTCTTTTAGTCCTGAATTTGCCAAAGCGATCGAAGCCAAGCAAATTGCCGAACAGGAAGCAAAACGCGCCGAGTTTGAAGCCGTCCGCGCGGAAAAAGAAGCCAATGCCGAAATTAACCGCGCCAAGGGAAAAGCAGAAGCCCAACGATTGCTGCAAGTGAGTCTGACTTCCGCGATTCTCCAACAACAAGCGATCGATAAATGGGATGGCAGTTTCCCGACGGTAATGGGGGGAGAAGGAACGCTTCCTTTTATTAATATTAATGCCGAAAAGTTGACAACTCCCGCTCAACCGCAACCGCCGAAAAAGCAATAAGTTATGTAAGAATTTAGCGACCTCAGGAGATCCCCCTCCCGTCCCCCTTCTTAAGGGGAAAGCCATCGGAAGCGAAGCTTTTTATTTTTCAGAAGGCTTTTCCAATTCCCCCCTTCCATAAGGGGGGCTAGGGGGGATCGAGATCGATTGAACCTGAATACCTACTAAATTATAAGTATTTAGGGATGAGCGGGAAAATAACAGACCCTACGTAGGGGAAATGCGGCCGTTAACCCCTACAGCAAATCGTTGGCAAGCTGGTCTCGTATTTTTGCCTTAGTGAATGGCTGTTAACGAAGAAAAATATCGTGTTAAAACTGGCTGCATTTTTATCGATCGTTCTCGGTTTTCTTCTCTCGTCTTATTTAAAACGTTTGAGTCGAAATCCAGAGCGGTCGTCCGAAGAATCTGCACGTTTATACTGGTTGGGATACTTGAGCTTACCAGTATGTGGTGCATTCGCATGCTTTTTCGCCTATTTGCATGGCATCAGCCAAAAGTAAAATTGATTAGATAATTTTATTCATTTTCAAAGTATGATGTAATGCGAACATCTCGATCGAATTCTGTTAATACTTTATTTGAAATTAACGCCAGAACCACTTAGAATTTCATTGCCTAGTCTTCCTTCCCAACATCCGAGTTGATACCATTGTCTCCCTGGCTAAGGCTAAAATCTAAAATTCTCAACACCCCATGCAAAACGATCGCCTTCCCCCCGGTAAAATGGGTTTACCCCTCATCGGTCAAACCCTAGACTTCCTGTTCGACCCCAATTTTTCTCGCAAACAGTATCAAAAATACGGCCCGCTTTTTAAAACCCGAATTCTCGGACAACCCACGATTTTTGCCGTCGGACCCGATTCAGTCGAATCTCTCCTCTCTACCCATATGGATTGCTTTTCCTGGGGAGGAGGATGGCCCGATACGTTCAAAATTTTACTGGGGCGATCGCTCTTTCTCCAAGATGGGGAAGAACACCGACGCAACCGAAAACTCATGATGCCCGCCTTCCACGGGGCAGCCCTTGCTCGCTATTTCGACACCATGGAATCGATCGCCCTTTCCTATTTGCAACGCTGGGAAAAACAAGGGGAATTGGTGTGGTTTGAAGAAATGAAACAACTCACCTTCGATATTGCCAGCCAACTGTTAGTTGGGGCCGATTCCGGGGAAGATGTCGCCCGTCTCAGCCAGCTTTTTACCACCCTTACCAACGGCTTATTTTCCCTATTTCCCGTGCAGTGGCAGTGGACGAAATTCGGCAAAGCCGTTGCCGCGCGCAACAGCCTCCTCGAACACCTCACCCACGTCGTCCGCCAGCGTCAGGAAAACCCCACCCAAGATGTCCTCAGCCTCCTGGTGCAAACCCGCGATGAGTCTGGCGTTGGCTTCACGATGACGGAACTCACCGCCCAGGCGATGCTACTCCTGTTTGCCGGTCACGAAACCACCACGGCAATGCTCACTTGGTTGTGTCTGGAGTTGGGTCGCAATCCGGAAATCTTACAACAGGCGCGGGAAGAACAGCAGCAACTGTCGCAACAAGGACCGTTATCCCTCGAACAACTCTCGCAAATGCCCTATCTCGATCGCATTTTGATGGAAGTGGAACGATTGCACCCGCC
Organism: Zarconia sp.; assembly: GCF_057467645.1. Taxonomy (NCBI): domain Bacteria; kingdom Bacillati; phylum Cyanobacteriota; class Cyanophyceae; order Oscillatoriales; genus Zarconia; species Zarconia sp. The sequence goes on along the minus strand of NZ_JBRJXU010000031.1, from coordinate 31,803 downwards.
GGTAGGGGGTGGATTTCGGCGCGTCGTCAAGCCCTTCGAGTTCAACGGCTACCAAGTTCCGGCCGGCTGGCTTGCCATCTATTCCATCCTGGGAACCCACCGCCTGGACGAGATTTACCCGGAACCAGAACGCTTCGATCCCGATCGATTTGCCGACGGTAAAGCCAAACCCTTCAGCCTGATTGGTTTCGGCGGCGGACCGCGCGTTTGCGTGGGATTGGCCTTTGCCAAATTGGAGATGAAAATCGTCGCGGCCCATTTGCTGCGGGGCTATCGCTGGGAATTGCTGCCCAACCAAAGCCTGAAGCCGGTACAAGTCCCAACGCGCCACCCGAAAGATGGATTGCGAGTGCGGTTTGAAAAGTTGAATCTCAGCAATCGAGAAGATGAATGACTTCGGACAACTTTTCAAGTCTCTTTACCTTCTCCTCTCCCGGAAAAATATACGATCTCGAAGAGATTCTCCAACAGTAGGTATCTAGGGTTCGCCCATGACTCATCGCGATTTGTCCGATCTCGGAAACCGAAGAAGGCTGAAATTCTTAAGCCTCTATCGCAACCGGATCGTATTAATTCTTGTCATCAGCTTATTACCCACAATCGTTTTGCTGGTCATATCCTATTTCCAGGCGATCGCCTATGCCAAGGCAAATTTAGAAATGATTATCGATACCGCCACGTCTGAGACGAATCGGTTGTTGGAGGATGCCGATCGACTTTTACATCGTATTAAAGTAGACATTGAACCGACCGAGCGACAGACGGCTGTCAACACATTGCAGCGACTGATTTATACCGATTTTCGATTTCGAGAAGCCGGAATTTTTAATGCAGACGGGTTTCTGCTTCTCACCAGCTTAGGGGTTGTAGAACCGCCGATACCCATATCCCCAACCAAGAGAAGCTTCGATCCTAGCAATCCCAATCTACAGATTTTAGGATCGGGTAGAACCCAGATCCTACAGGAACAATCTATTGCCCTAGCTTTACAGGGACCCGATGGAGTCGGCGGCGTTTATCTTTTGGTCGATCCTGTCATTCTCACCTATTTTCTAGAAGCAATCCCCAATCTGGATCTAGGACCCAATGGTTTTGTTGTGTTTATGACGGACGATGGACGCATTCTCAACACTGTTGGTTCTCCTCCTCAAGAAAGCTCCTCTAGCTTGCACGAGCGATCCTCTAATCAAATTCGAGTCGATCGAATCACGAACAATGGAGCCATCACTGTTGTGGGAGAGATAAATCGGGAATGGGTTCTGCGGTATTGGCGGCAAGAATTGATGCTGGGGGTTCCGTTCGCCGCCTTGATTAGTGGAGTGTTAATCTATCTCTTCCTGCGGCAGGTGCGTCAGGTTAATACTTTGGATTACGAGCTAAAACTGGGACTCGCCCACAATGAGTTTGAGGTACATTACCAGCCCATTGTGGATCTCGAAACAAGACAGTGCACGGGGGCAGAAGCCTTGATACGCTGGCTCCATCCTCAGCGCGGAACGATTTATCCCGGTCTTTTTATCCCGATCGCCGAGCAGACGGGTTTCATCATACCAATGACCGAATGGTTAATTGAAAAGGTCATTCAAGACCAAATCATTCTGCAAGAAAAGTTTAAGCGTCTGTACGTGTCTGTTAACCTCTCACCAATCCAGTTGAATACTGGCAACGTGGAGCAGCTCATTCAGAGTCTGAAAGCGGCACACGACGACTCCAATGTCACCATTATTTTTGAAATTACTGAAAATAGGCTTGCCGAAGATCGCGGATCGACCGCTCAGGATTCGATGGCCCGCCTCAAAGTATGGGGAACCCGGTTTGCGATCGATGACTTTGGAACCGGATACTGCAACATTAGTTATTTGCAAAAATTTGACATTGACTACTTGAAATTGGATCGGCTTTTCGTACAGAGGCTGTATCGAGATAATAATACCGCTCAGATCGTGGATAGCCTAATCGACCTGGGCAAGAAGTTAGGTTTAACCCTAATTGCTGAAGGCATAGAGACTGAAATGCAATGTCAATATCTTAGAGAGCGAGGTGTTCGCTACGGTCAAGGTTGGTTATTTTCTCGACCCTTACCATTTTCAGATTTCGAGCGTTTTCTTCAAACTCAGGAGGCAAAATAGACATCGTAGGTGGTACTGTGTCAAACTCGAAGAAGGCGCTGGCATTTGATTTTTTGCATTCTAGAAAGACTACTTCAAATCCAACAACCCCTTTTCTTTAAGTTTGGGATTGAACCGTAGCTGCATGGTCACCCCTCGCTGTTCCAACTGGGCGAGAATCTCCGCCTCTACTCGTCGGGAAATCTTTTTTAATAGCTTCACTTGGGCGATATCTTCCCCAGCCACCCGATCGAAATTTTCTCGTTCTTCTGCGCTCATCAACGGTTTCACGTCAATGGGTTGCGTCCACTGGGTTTCATCGGTTCCATTTCCCGCTGGGGTGCGATCGTTCTCGGCAATCCACGCTGCTCGAATATTTTCTAATATGGTGCGGCTGGGGCGATCGATGGTTTGAAACTTAATCCAATGACATTGCTGCGGTCGGCGAATTAAATGTTGTTTTAAACTTAGATAAATATCGCGAGAATAACCGATAAATTGCAGCACTCGATCGGCATCAAAAATCGCATAAACGCCGACTTTTCGCTGAAAGGGTTCTTCTTGAATACAGCCGGATTCATCTAAGTAAGGCGTGTACTCTAAATCGGCCAGGGTGGGAATTTGGGTTTGAGCGGTCATCGTCGTTTTTAATCGGGAAAGTCTAGAATGCAGATCGCTTGAAATTCAAAAATTTATGCGTTTATTTTTCGATAAATCGCGCACAGGCGACTGGGTTTAAAAATTTTGGCTTCAAACGTAAAATGAGGCGGGACGTTAATAATGATGTAATCTTCTGAGGTCTGATATTTCTCGAACTCGGCGGGCATTCCTTTAGGGGTGGCGCTGCTATAGGGAACCGGCTGAAATAATAGCTCGGTAAATTCGACGCGATCGCATCGAGTCCCTTTTGCCACTTGTTCTAAAAATCGATCGCCCGTTAGCAGTGAAAAGAGCATTTTTTGGGCATCCGGTTCTAAGGTAAAATTGCCGTCAAAGTTTTCGATAATTTTGAGTGGCATAGCGATTCAGCAAGAAAATTGGGGTAAACTCAAAAGTTCGGATTCTTAGCTTACCTCAAATTTTTGCTCGATCGTTATTTCATTTCATGAAGAACGATTGCGATTTAAAAAGTAAATGGCAGAAATTTCCGACTCTAGCTCGAGGAAATCGAACCGCTCTCAGTTGGGAAAAATCTCATCGGAATCGACTTCAAAGATATAGTTATAGTTAAATCGAATCGAGTTGGGATGGCGAATGACATTAAAGCCAAAATGCGTGACCCGTTCGGCTGTAAACGTGGCAATTACCAGTTCGATTAATTTTCGGCTTTGAATCTTTGGTTTTTGCACGTAATAATCTCGTTTGGCAAAAAACTTTCCTTTATCTTTGGGAACGATAATGCCATTGAGGCGATGAGCATTTCGGATCGGTTTAATATATAGACGAATAAAGTCTTCTTGATTTTTTTGTAAAATATAAAATTTTTCTTGCTGGTACCAACTCATTTGGAATAACATTTTAAGGAGTTCAAATCCCATTACGTAATTGAAGGCATTGTTACTTTCCTCTGTATTTCCCATGAGCCGAACGGCAACTTCTAGATATCGATCGGGTTGTTTGTGAACATCTTGAGCGCAATGGATATAAAATTGACGAATATATCGACGCAGCAGCGATTCCGTAAGTTTGGTGGGAATACAAAATCGTTTGAGATACCGACTCACCTTTTGTTGCGTATCGCGATCTTCAATTAAGCGAGAAACTAAACCATCAGCGGTATATTCATCTAAAAATTCAGCTTGCTGCTCCGAAGTCGCCGCACAAAGAATATGACAAATCGACAAAATATAACGTCGTTCGTTCCAGTGCAGTTTTTCCGCCCACTGACGAGTTGGCTTGGGCAGTTTATCAAAAATACTCGCAGAGCTTGAACTATCGAGAAACGGGTTAGAGGGCAGCATATTTTGCTATCGATCGATGTTGAGAAAAGAGAGAGTTCAAGCCTGTTATGCTCAGATCGAAACCAACCAGAATCACTCTGGCAATTTAGTTCGAGGGGTGATTGAAGTTTCGAGCGACTCAATAGATTTATGGTTCGCAGAGCCGTTTAGTTTTGCCGGTTCTCAATGGGAGAAAAAATGAGAACTGTGGAGCGTTAAGCTTTGGAATTTATGCAACTTTAAAAATAAATTCGAGAAGGGACTCATTGCCAAATCGATCGGGTTAGGACGTGCAAATTATAGGTCAAGTGCAGCCCAAAAAAACACCCAGCCCAGCCAAAAGTGGCACACTCTCTCCTACGTTCCCATGATAACAATCTCGATTCTGGGGGGTTAGAGTTCGCAGTAGCCCGTTAGACGCGCAATAATATACCTTGAAAGAGCGACTCGCGCGATATTGCTTTTCTCCAATTGCTTTCCACCACAGCGGGCACTTTGACTCCCGTGGGACGCGCTTGAGGACACTGACAATCCACTAGCTGCCTTTACACCAAATATAATAAAGGGTTTCACGAGTTTCCTACTGTCGACCGATCGAGGCTTTTCAGGGTGCGGCGCGTCCCTCGCGGACCGATCGCGGTAACGGGAATTACAGATAAGTCACGGATAACGGATGGGGTGATGAAATTTTGGAAACATAGCTTGATGTTCCGACTCGTGGGGCGTTTTTCCCTGGTATCGATCGCTGCAGTTTTCGGTGTTGGGGCGATCGCCTTTTTACGAGCGAAATCCACCCTGGAAACTTCAACCTTAGAGCGTTTGGAGGTGACGGCAACCCTCAAAGAACAAGCCCTCGAGCGATGGATTCGCAACCAACGAGAAGGGACGATGGCCCTGGCCGCACTCCCGGAACTGCGGGCCCCGGCGAGCATCTTACACGTGGCAGAGGAGTCAAGTCCCGAATTTCGTGCCGCCAGCGCTCAAATCCAACAAATTCTTCGGGCAGTACTCGCAACCCGTGCCGATTGGGTGCAGGTGGCAATATTGTCGGTCCGGGAGGGGAAAATTTGGGTGTCCACAGATTTCCCCCGTCAGGGAGAATATCGCAATCGAGAACCCTACTTCATCCAAGGTCGGCAAGAAACCTTCGTCCAGAATCCCTACCTCTCCTGGGGGACGAACCAACCGACGATGACGGTGGCGACCCCCCTGCGCAATACCAAAGGAGAATCGATCGCCGTATTGGTGGTGGATCTGGATTTGACCCCCCTCGACGAAATTGTCAGCGATCGCACCGGGTTGGGCAATAGCGGTCAAGCCTATCTGGTGGATCGCTCGCGCAATATCGTTCAATCGGAGGGATTTGCCCCCAGCAACCTCTCCCACAACGCGATCGCCCCTGGCATCGAAGCGGCCCTGGCGGGAGGAGAGGGGAGTGGCTTCTATCTCGATCGCACCGGAATTCCCACACTCGGGGCCTACCGCTGGGTGGAAGCCCCCGAACTCGCCTTGTTGGTGGAAGTGCCGCGCCGGGAAGTCCTCGCCCCCCTAAGGCAACTGAGCCGGACGGTTTGGCTGGTGGGATTGGGGTGGGCGGGATTCTTGGTGGTGGGTGCATTTTTACTCGCCCGTTCCATCGCTCGACCGATTTTAGCGATTACCAAGGTGGTGACTCAAGTCGCCGATGGGGATTGGACTCCCGTCGCATCGGTTCTGGCGGAAGATGAGGTGGGGTTGCTCGCGCGCAATTTCAATCGAATGACGGAACGGGTGCGCCATCTCCATACCGGGTTGGAAGATAAGGTCAGCCAACTCGCCCACGCCAAGGAACGCATTGAAAGTTTGAACGCAGAACTCGAAGATGAAAATACCGATTTGATGGCGGAACTGCGCAGTGCCAACGCCCGCCTGGAACAATTTCTGCAAGCCGTTCCCGTGGGGATCGTCGCCATCGATACCCACCGCCAAGTCAGCTACATCAACCACAGTGCCCAGCAGTTGCTCGGCACCGATGTGGTTCCCGGTTTGTCCATCGATACCCTCCTGGCTCCCGATCGCAATACCCTCTGCGTTGCCCGCACCCGGCGATTGTATCCCATCGGTCAACTCCCCCTCCTCCAAGCCCTGGACGGTTATTGCACCACCGTTGAGGATCTCGAAATTCACCAGGGCGATCGGATCGTGCCGGTGGAAGCTTGGGGGCGACCGATTTACGATGACTTGGGTAATATTATCTACGCGATCGCTGCCTTTCAAAATATTACCGCTCGCCAAGAAGTGGAAGCCCAACGGCAAAAATTCACCGATGAAATGTTTCAACTCTCCCAAGCGGCTTCTCGTTTCGTCCCCGATCGCTTTTTGCATCTCTTAGAAAAGCGGAGTATCGTCGATGTCACCCTGGGAGATTCGGTGCAAAAAGAGATGTCGATTTTATTTTCCGATATTCGCGACTTTACCACCCTCAGCGAAGTCATGACGCCCGCCCAAAACTTTCGCTTTATTAACAGCTACCTCAGCAGTATGGAGCCGATTATCACCGAAAATTACGGCTTTATCGATAAGTATATCGGCGATGCAATTATGGCGTTATTTAACCGCAGTGCCAACGATGCCCTCAGAGCGGCGATTGCCATGCTCGAAAAACTTAAAGTTTACAATAAAAATCGCATGAAATCGGGCTATAAACCGATCGCCATCGGCATGGGGATTAATACCGGTTCGTTGATGCTTGGCACCGTCGGCGGACACCAGCGCATGGATGGCACTGCGATCGGCGATGCGGTGAATTTAGCCTCTCGTTTGGAAAGTTTGACCAAAAACTACGGGGTTTCTTTACTTATTTCTAATCATACTTTTTTTCAAATCGATGATGTGACTCAATATTCCTTTCGAGCGGTCGATCGGGTGCGCGTCAAAGGTAAATCCGAGCGGGTATCGGTCTTTGAAGTGTTTGATGCCGACCCGCCCAAACTCAGAGATGGAAAACTCAAAACCAAGATTTTATTTGAAGAGGCGCTACTTCTTTATAACAAAGGAATGTTTGCAGAAGCCGAAATCCGATTTAGCGAATGCTTGCAACAAAATCCAGAGGATACGGTGGCTCAAATTTACGCTCGTCGCTGTCAGGAGAAGAGATAGCGATATTCCCGATAATCAGAACACTTTTGTGGGTGAGCGTCGGGGGAAATGGGGGAAGAAGATGCGTCGAGGATGGGGTGAGATTAACTTCGGTGAAAGACCGATCGTGTGTCATGAAAAGGCGGCGAACTGCTATATATAGCAATTCTCGCCTCTTATGAGGTACACCCAAATTCTATTTCCGATTCCCCGTTCCCCGTTCCCTAAAACCAGAAACTCTATACCTCATGAGTATGAGAAGCGCTATATATCAACCCACAATCAGACCATCCTGAATTTTGATTTGTCGTCGGGCTTGTTGCGCCACTTCAACTTCGTGGGTAATCAGGACGATCGTAATTCCCTGTTTGTTGAGTTCCCCGAATAACGCCATCACCTCTTCTGAAGTGTGAGTGTCGAGCGCTCCGGTGGGTTCGTCTGCGAGTAACAACGCCGGTTGATTCACCAAGGCACGGGCAATCGCCACTCGCTGCTGCTGTCCCCCCGAGAGTTGGCTGGGGCGATTGGAGAGGCGCTCTCCCAATCCCACTTTTTGCAGTGCCACCTCAGCTCTTTGGCGGCGTTCGGCTTTGGAAACACCACCATACACCATCGGCAGCATCACATTTTCCAAAGCTGTCGAACGGGGTAATAAGTTAAATTGCTGAAAGACGAAGCCGATGCGTTGATTGCGAATGTAGGCGAGTTCGTCTTTTTGGAGGGTGGTTAAATCTTTCGCTTCTAAATAATACATGCCACCCGAAGGGCGATCGAGGCAACCGATGATATTCATTAACGTCGATTTCCCCGATCCCGATGCTCCCATAATTGAAACGTATTCCCCTGTTTCAATTTCTAAATTGATGCCTTTTAAAATGGGAACGTTCACTTCTCCGAGTTGGTAACTTTTGGTGATATTCTCGAGATGAATCACGTTCGCTCCTCCACTTTATGTATTCTGGACCGGTAAAAATAAGGGGACATATATCGTAATTTTAAAATTTTATTGACAAATAAAACGATTGTAAAGCCTGTTTTTGTTTGATATTTTTTGCAAGTTTTTTCAGGGTATTCTACACCCGAAGCGATTTATAAATCGCTTCGTAATGCGACGATCGGGTCGAGCTTGGCAGCATTTTGAGCGGGAATAAAACCTGCAATCAAACCAACCGAAGTTGACAGAATAAATCCAACAACCACCGCACTCGTGGAAACCACAAACGGAAACTCAAATAGAGTCGCCGCCATAAAAGTCGTTCCCACGCCGAGGGTAATGCCGATACTGCCGCCAATAACCGAGATAATCACGGATTCAGTTAAAAACTGGCTCAAAACTGCTCGATCGGTCGCCCCTAATGCTTTGCGAATGCCAATCTCTCGGGTACGCTCGACAACAGAAACCAGCATGATATTCGCAATCCCAATTCCCCCAACAACCAGAGAAATGCCAGCAATTGCCACAATTAACGTCGTCAGTAAATTCAGCACCACCGATAACGTTTCGAGGATATCCGCTTGATTGGTAATCCGAAAATCATCATCTTCAGGTGATGCAATTGCATGGCGAATGCGTAAAATATTTTCGACCTGAAATTTAATGGTATCGAGTTGGCTCTCATCTTCTCCTTTGATGTAAATTCCATTCACAGAAACCCCCATGAGTGAGTTATTCCCGATAATTCGAGCGGACATACTCGTGAGGGGAATGTAAACCGCATCATCGCGATCTTGCGGGCCTTGAGCGCCTTTGGCTTCCATCACGCCAATCACTTCGTAAATCTCCCCCTGAATCCGAATATTCTCCCCGATCGGATCGATATTTTTTGGAAATAAGTTGTTTTGCACGGTGGGTGCAATGACCGCTACCGAAATTGATGATTCCAACTCCTCAGAAGTAAAAAATCGTCCCGTTTCTGGAAAAGTATTTCGGGCTTCGGGATGGCTGAGATCGGTGCCGTAAACCGTGGTGGAGGTATTATTTTCGCCGTATACCACTTGCGCGTTTTGTTGCAAATAGGCAGAAACAATAGTTGCAGAGGGAGATTGTTCGGCGATCGCCTGGGCATCTTCCCACGTTAGCGTCGTCACCGAACCCTGTCCCTGACTGATGCCGCCACTTTGCGCCGAACCCGCCATCACTTGCAGCACATCCGTCCCCAAGCCGCGAATGCTCTCTTCCGTGGACTTCTGAATCCCTTGCCCGATGGAGGTCAGGGAAATCACCGACCCGATGCCGATAATCACCCCCAGCATCGTCAAACCGCTACGCAGCTTGTTACTCCACAGCGCCTCTACTGCCATTTCGGTCACTTCCCATTGGGAAATTTGGTGGGCTTTCTTGGGGGATAAGAATAATTTTTGAAAAGCCATAAGAATGAATTGGGTGTGGGGAACGGGAAATGGGGAACGGGGAATGGGACTCATACCGACATTGCTCGCTTTCCCAATCTCTTCCTCTTTCTCGGAGTGGGCGTTAGCGCGCGCCATGCCGTTTCACTTGCGCGACATGAAACGCGCAGCGTCTGCGCAGGAGAAGGCGATCGCATTTTGATTTGTGAGATTTCGTTTCTTTGAGAATTTGTCGCTCAAATGCTTTGCCTCCACAAGGGTGCCCGCGTCATCTTCTCCCCCATCCCCGCCAACTACTGGGGTGCGGGCGGAAAGCCAAACCCTTGTGGTTTCTCTTCTTTCGATGGTGGATTGAGTAGCACTTCCTCGTCGCCGTCGAGTCCGGATATGACTTCCGTTAACCCCCCAGAAGTGGCTCCGGTGTCGATGGTTTCAAACACGGGATTGCCATCGTCCGCCAGAAGGTACACCCCTTCTCCGCGTTCTTGCCGAACCACGGCCGCATTGGGAACTAGCAGCACGTTTTCTAGGTTGCCTACGTCAAATTCCGCTTCCACGTTCATTCCCACTTTGAGTCGGTCTGCTGCCGAGGGGTCGATGGCAACGGTGACTTCAAAGCTGGTAACGTTTTGCGTGACGGTGGCTTGGGGGGCAATGGTGGCGACGGTACCGCTAAAGCGTTCGTCCGGTAGGGCGTCGACGTTCAGAGTGACGGATTGACCGGGTTCGATTTTGGCAATTTGGGATTCGGATAGATTCACTTTGACTTCGTAGCGATCGCTCGCTAGGGTCAAAATCGAAGAGGAGGAAGCCGACGCACCACTACTCGACATCGACGGACTTACAAACGCGCCCTCGTCTGCATATTTTTCGAGGACGATGCCATCGAAGGGGGCGATGATTTCCGTGTCTTGCAGTTGAGCTTCGATGGTTTCGAGAGAGCCTCGAGCCGCCTGTACCTGAGCGCGAGCCTGGGCGATATCTTCAGCTCGGTTTCCCGCTCGCAGGAGGGCGACGCTCTGTTGCTGCTGTTCGACTTGGGCGGCCGCTCGGGCAATTTCCTCGGGTCTGGACCCGGCATTTTGCAGGGCTAGGGCTTGCTCGGCTTCCATCACTTGAGTTTTGGCAACATCGCGATTGGTGCGCTCGAGGTCGAGGGTTTGTTTGGAAATCGCCCCTTCGTTGTAGAGTTGCTCGTAGCGTTGCAGGTCGGCTTCGCCCTGCTTGAGGGTGGCTTGGGCTTGTTGCAGGCGGGCTTGGGCTTGGGCGATTTCTTGGGGTCGATTTCCCGATTGCAACTGTTTCAGGTTCGCCTGGGCTTCGGCGAGTTGAGCGACCGCTTTGGCAATGTCCTCGGGACGATTCCCGGCAATCAGACGCTCTAGGTTGGCTTCTTGCTGTGCCAGTTGTCCCTCCATTTGGGTGAGCTGTCCGCGTAAGTTTGAATCGTCCATGATGGCAATGAGCTGCCCCTGGCTTACCCAATCTCCTTGTTCGACGAACAACTCATCGATGACCCCAGAGGTTTTGGGGCTGAGGTTGATAGTGCGCTCGGAATTCACCGTACCGTTGGCAGAAATCGTGACGGGTAAGGTTTGGCGTTGGACGGGTTGCGTCAGCCATTGGGTTTGAGAGGGACGACGATCGGCAGTGAGAAAGTCGATCCCCGCCCGACCCGGCCCGAGCAATAGGACAACTAGGGGAATGCCGAATTTCAGATATCCTAGCTTGCGCCATCGAGATGCTTTCGGGGATGATTCCGGGGATGGTTGGGTGGATGTCAAGGTGGATGCAGACTGAGAAACCACAGTTTTCCTCCAAGATAAATAACAGGGAACGGATAGTATTTCGGGAGCTTTGGGACTTGGGGAGCTTCGGGAGAAAGATACGAGTACGAGAGTGAGTTAGCGCAGTAAGTGCTTACTTATTAATAGAGCAAAAAAATTACGATTCTGGAGCCATACCCGCCCACAAGGCTTCAATCAGACCGCGAACGAACGTTTCGGAGTCGAGAACCGTAATGTCTGGCACGGGCCACTCCGCAGACACCTGACTGGCGAGTTTTTTTGTCAAGATATAGTTTGCCATGGCTCCGGCGATCGCGTGGGCGAGAGCCATGGTGTTGCAGGAGCGGATGAGACCCCGATCGATCGCCCGATCGAGAAATTTGGCGAGTAACTGACTGTCGCGAACGGGGGGTGGGGGGACTTGGGGTCGGCGAGGAAAATTTCCCTGAGACATCAGCAGAAACACGCGGAGCAACACCTCCTGGTAAAACCCTAGCATTTGCGTACAGATGTCTATGAGTTCCGCTTTGAAGTTCGCCGTGGGTGTATGATTGGCCAGTCGGTTCACCCACTCGGGCTTTTCGGTAATCCCAATGGCTGCCAGAAATAGGGCTTGCTTGGTATTAAAACGCTTGAAAATCGAGGCTTCCGAGATGCCCGCCCGTTCGGCAATTTCCAACGTCGAAGCCCCAATTCCTCGCTCGAGGAATACCTCTCGGGCGGCCGCGAGAATCTCTTCATTTGTGATTTTGGGGGGACGGGGCATTTTGGGAGAGCTTTAGAGGCTGGGGGAGCATCAAACAGACATGGGGATGCGGTGACGCGCAGAGGATGAATATGAGCGTGTTTTGCAAGGATGGAAGAAACACGGATGTCTAAAATCTTTCGATCGTCAGGGTTTTGAGAACCTGTTTGGTGAAAGGGGGAGACATCGGTGAGTGTAGCTCGATTGTCTCAGTTTATGGGGTGAGTGCGATCGAATATCTAAAACATGGGCGTTCAATTAGTTAGTAAGTAATTACTTATTAATTTATCTCTGGGAGCTGAAAATGTCAAATTGCAATCGACAGTGGGAAGCCGATGGAAAAACCACAAACTCGATCGTGTAGCGGCAAAACACGCACCCATCTTGCTTATCCTCGGCTTGTGGAGTTGGGCTTCATCCCGAGGCAGGGCGATCGCTCGAATTAATTTCTCAAGGGGAAGAGCGATCGGGTCGTTCATCTTGCACTCCTCCTATAGCAGTGGAGATCGCGATCTCAATCGTGCATTCGTATGGGATTGCCGTCGGAATGTGTCACAATTTTGAAAGATGTTAAGTCAATCAGGATCGATCGAGGCGATCGTGGACCTTAGCAGGCGATCGCGCATCCTTGTCTTGAGATTGCGTTGTCGCCGTGCAATGCAACCCCATTGCATAAAGCATCGAGATCGATCGACTTAACCTCGCGAACGTGAATCCATTACCCAATTTGTTATGGACGTAACAGACATCAAGCGCGAAGTCGCAACGCTCTCCGACCGCCTGGGTAAAACCCAGGACTATCTTTGACTTACCCGCACTGAACGCAAAAATTCAAGATTTAGAGCAAATCGCCGCCCAACCGGAGTTTTGGGACGACCAGACCACCGCCCAAACCACCCTCCAAGAACTCAACGATCTCAAGTCCTGCGTCGGGCAGTATCGAGACTGGTGCAGTACCCTCGACGATGCCAAAGCCGTCCTTGAACTGCTCGAAGAAGAATCCGACGACGCCCTCCTGAGTGAAGCCCAAGAGAATATCCAACAGCTCGATCGCGAACTGGAACAGTGGGAACTGCAACAACTCCTCTCGGGCCCCTACGATAAAGGCGGGGCGGTACTGGCCCTCAATGCCGGTGCGGGTGGAACTGATGCCCAGGACTGGGCGCAAATGCTCCTACGCATGTACTCCCGCTGGGCGGAACGCCAGGGTTATCAGGTGAAAACCACCGAACTCTCGGAAGGGGACGAAGCGGGGATTAAGTCGGTGACGCTGGAGATTACCGGACGCTATGCCTACGGCTACCTGCGGGGGGAAAAAGGAACCCATCGCCTAGTGCGGATTTCGCCCTTTAATGCCAACGGTAAGCGCCAAACCAGTTTTGCTGGGGTAGAGGTGATGCCGATTCTCCAGCATGAAGTCGAAGATCTCGACATCCCGGAAAAGGATTTGGAAGTCACCACCTCCCGCGCTGGGGGGAAAGGGGGGCAAAACGTCAACAAGGTGGAAACGGCCGTGCGCATCGTTCACGTTCCCACCGGATTGGCCGTTCGCTGTACCGAAGAGCGATCGCAACTGCAAAACAAGGAAAAAGCCCTCGCCTTGCTCAAAGCCAAGTTACTGGTGATTGCCCAAGAACAGCGACTGCAAGAAATTGCCGATATTCGCGGCGATATGGTGGAAGCCGCCTGGGGCAACCAAATCCGCAACTATGTCTTCCATCCCTACCAGATGGTGAAAGATTTGCGGACGGGGGAAGAAACCACCGCCCTCAACGACGTGATGGATGGGGACTTGGATGGGTTTATCGAAGCTTATCTGCGCCGGGAAAATCCACCGGGGAATGGGTCGTCGGTGTAGGGGTTTGAGTATGTTTCATAAGTAATAAGTAATAAGTAATAAGTTTAACCTCTGTTTAAAATCCGAGGATTTAACCAACGAATTGGGTCGGAATTTTTTCTTCACGAACTCATAGGCTTGTTACCATTTGATTCGGACTTACTCTCTATTACTTATTATTTATTAACGCGGTGTGCGCTCTTTTTGCGCGCGTCATATGCCGAGCAAGTCGAAAAATCCCCCTTTTCCCCTTCCCCCTTTCCCAATGACTCCAAGCAAGAGGGATTTGGAGAATCAAGTCGTACATGGCGTTATTACTTATTACTGAGCGCCCGAAGGGCTTTGGTGAAAGGTTAAGGACATTACTTGTTTGTCAAGCCGCCCTTAACCCTTGGAGTTGAGACAAATTTAATGGCTAAAACCGTCAAACCCTTATCCCGAGACGATTTGAGAGTTTAACGAGTGAGGGAACGCTTGAAAAACTAAAATGCTGACCCCGTAAGGCTCGTAGCCGCTTCGATCGAGATTTTGTCTAAACTCCAGTTAACCCTTTTCCACCAGATATCAATTTGCTAATTTAGCCTTGATTTCTAATTCCCGTTCGCGGTAAATTTCTTTTTCCCGATCGATAAAAATGTTGGCTAAGTTGTTATAAGCTTCAGTCCAGGCTTCCATCACCTCTGGCGTCGCAGCATCTCCTAAAACATCTTTCATCGCTGCGAGCAAACACTCCCCAATTACGGGATACTGCTCGGCAATGACACGAGTATTCACGTGAGCTTTAGCAATATGCTCGACGGCATCGCCTAATTTCTCGAGTTCGTCAATATGGCTCGCATAAGCATAAACAGATGCAGCTAACTTAGCTGCTTGCTTATGACCTTCTTCTGTACTCTTCATGTGAGTATTTTCAAAGAATCTTCTGTACTCAGGGCGCTCGTTAAACGCAATTTCGTACATTCTTTCCGTAATTGCCTTACCATGTTCTTTGACTACAGGAGCCGTGGATTTAACGATTTCAATGTTTTTGGGATTCATGAGAAGTCATCAGTAACGAGAGTTCTCTCTCATCTTAGAAGTAGTTCTCAAGCACGATTGAATTTAAACAATTTCTTTTGTTTTCAACGTACACACCGATCGAGCAGTAATTGGGAGGTGAGTGGCAAGTCCCGTTACCACTCGCCTTCAATTCTCCGCCCAATCTGCAGGCTTATCCCTGAGATAGACTCACTCCATCAAAGTTCTTCAAAAAGGTCTCGTAGGTAATGGCGACAAACCCATCTTTTGTATCAGAACTCGGATCGTTTGGGGCTTGTTGATTTTTATTGTTATCTACGCCCCAGGGATTCCGTACCAAGACCATCTGCTGACCATTATCATTGACATAGGCATTATGGACGCTGTAGGCATGACCGCCAATTAATACGCTACCAGATTTCTGCTCGGCATCCGAAACAGTTCCAGTCATCACATAGCGACCCTCATTCAACGCCTTTTGCATACCTTCAAAGATTTCATTGGGTGTGGTACTGCCTAGAGCTGTATAGGTGCCATCTGTTCCTTCATACTTAATCCGAGAATATCCCGGATCGCTTTGGGACGGACTCCAGCTAATTTCTTCAATCTCTTGACCCGTCACCCGTCGGAGGGGAATTCCACCAATATCGCCATTGCCCATGACATCATAGCCATTGCGACCGGTTTGCTCGCCCCGCCATTTTGCATAGGCACGCTCGAACACGGGTGCCCAGATTTGTTGCTCCGATGCTTGGTTGGGTTGGACCGAACCTCCACTCCACGTCGCGCCAAACAAGGCATTAACCGATCGCGTTTCCTGACGAATGACCTCATTTTGGTCGTTGACGATATCAATTGTCTGGTTCTGCTGTTGCGTCACCACCTGGTTATCCACAGTCACCGTATCGGCTCGACCCGTTCCGTAATCGTAGAATGTGATGGTGTAGGTGTCACCGTTGACGCTAAAAGCATTATTGAGCACTGAACTTGCCTTCGAGTTGGCGGTGCTGGGATCTTCAATCTTGCCGAAGGTGGCTCCCATGGCTGCGAGGAAGGCACAGTCACCAAAGCGACCTTGGTTCAAGTTGCTCAGGATAATCGAATTGAGCTGACCGCCAGTCAGGGACTGATAAACCAAATTATGGGTCGTATCCTTCTGCAAACCCGTATCGGCACGATCGCCCTTCTCGTTAAATACGGGAGGTGGCAGCAGACTATCGTTACGATTGCGACGGGGTTCGATCTCGATGGGGGTTCCGGTTACCGACGCATTGAGAGTGTAGTCGCCAAAGCCGGGAGCATCCACACTGGAGGCATACACGACGTATTGTCCCCCCAACTCCGTGGTGAAACTTACCTGAGCGTTGAAGTTCTCCCCAGCAATATCGATATCGTCGTTTTCCGCAACCACATCACCTGTGAGCAGATCCACCACTGTCAGGTAAGCGTCAAAATCTTCCGATTCCTGAGTGACGGTGACTGTTAACCCCGCCCCGAGTTCCGGCAAGAGATAGGGATCGGCGTAGTTTTCGAGATCGTTGGGATCGAATTCATCGTTTCGATCGAGGATTCCCGTCGTGGCGATGCCGGGGAAGAGAGGATCGTGGCTTTCAATCCCGACGCGGCTGCCAACTGAAGAAATCGCGGCAATTTCGTAAGGGGTTGCCTCTCCAGGAGCAGTAACGTTGATGTAATAGGTGCCCTCGCCGATCGAATCTTGCACGATTTCATTCGTACCCTGGGCAATAACCTCATCGGCATCGAATTGGTCGTTGCCGTTAAGATCGCTCCACAGAGTCAGTTCGAGATCGACACCCTCAAATTGGTAGTCGGTAAACAGATCGAGATATCCCCCGTTGAGAACCTCTAACTGGTAGGTATCCACCGCATCGGTTCCGCCAACGTAGTCGTGCAATTCCACCTCACCATCTGGGGGTAGCACCCGTGCGGTACTGGGGCGATCGCCGGCCAAATCCCGCGCCACGGTTCCAGCCACCCCGTTAATACTTAGGTTGTAGTTGGTATCCCCTTCAAACTGTTCCACCGCCAGGAAATACTGACCCGGCTCGAGGGTGACGTTTTCGATGGTTTCGTCTGCGCTGCCCGATCGCTCCGATGCAGAGATAATCTCATTTCCCCCCAATTCTCCATCTGGAGATTCCTCATCCGTCGGAAGATCTTGGTACAGCAGCAGGTCGGCATCGGCACTCATCCCGCTGAGGCTGAAGTCGATAATGCTCGTTTCGGTGACCTGGAATTCGAAGAAGTCCAGATAGTCTTCATCGCCGACAAATCCCGACAGGGTGTTGCCTCCCGGCACTAAACCCAGCACCGTTGCCCCCGGTTCCGTATCGTCGAGGGTGGCGCTCGCGGTACTAAACGCACCGGTGAGTAAATCGGCACTGACCCCTTGTACCCGTGCCAGGATTCCCCCCGTTGCCGTCAGCCGAACTAACGTATCGCTACCATTTGCTTCTAGGGTGATATCCGCTTCGGTGAGAGCATCCCCCGCACCGTCGGTGAGGGCAAACACATCTCCATCTTCGTCCCGGTTGAAGTCAGTAATGATGTCTGCCAGAGCGGGATCGGTGACGGTATGACGGGTATCGAGGACGAAAGCATCGGAACCATCTCCGCCCACAAGCGTATCGAAACCAGCTTCTCCCGATAGAAAATCATCTCCTTCATTTCCCAGAATCAGATCGTCCCCTTGACCGCCGAAAATCACATCGTTACCGCGCTCTCCCTGAAGGTAGTCATTTCCAGCGTTACCAAATAAGAGGTCGGCACCGCGTCCCCCTTGGAGGGTGTCAGCTTCATTACCGCCGGCAATTTCGTCTGCACCGTCATTCCCAAAAATACAGTCGGCTCGTTCGAGTCCCAGGATAATATCAGCACCATTTAATCCGCGCACGCCAGCTCCGACGGGGACGGTTCCATCAATAGCAAAGTTGTCGACACCAGCCGATAAATCGAACAAATTAATCGATGACATAGACCTACTAAAAATTCAAAAGAATAAAGTGACACGAATACTGGTAGACGCGATCGCCCGTATCTCGAGAACAGCTATGTTGAGAAAAACAATCTCTGTTGGGATCTGTTGAGACTTGAACTGGATTCAAGCTCGAAGGTCGAAAAATAATTTGGAATCTTTTGTTCCTTGTCTCTAATATATTTTTTTCATAAAGGAACGTCAACCTAATCCTTAAAAATTAAATTAATTAGATGTCGATCGATTTGTACGGTATAAGATTTTTTTGATTTTTGATATTCTTCTGAATACAAACTAGATCGTTCAATACTAATTTTTAGTAATTTATGAAATAGCAATTTATGTAAATACGTAAAATCACCGAATTTAAGATCGAGATCGGATATTGTTCGATCCATGGCAATAGGTTTATACAAATACAAGGCTTCTCAATTTATTCGATATACTCGAAAAAAATATTGAATTTCACATTACATCCACATCTATAGTAATTCTCAGTAGGCGGAGGTACACCCAAACTCTATTTCCTATTCCCCGTTCCCCATTCCCCATTCCCTAAAACCAGAAACTCTTTACCTCATGAGTGTGAGACGCGCTATAAGATGGATATTGAGCTGGGAATGAGTCGATCGATATTCAAAGAACTTCTCCTCATTCCCGATTTGCTGTTCTACTAAATCCACCGCAGTGCGATCCGAATCCTTCCCGAGTCGATCGAGATCGGCCACCGTTGCAAAAAAGCCCGGATAGAATCGATCGCCCTGGGGTCTTCGAGAGTCGAGGCTTTGTCATCCCAAACCACCCGCAGCACGCGCCCATTTTGGACGATCGCCTCGAAGGTCATCTGACCGGCCGTTGTGGCGCGCAGATCGAGACGGCGCAGCGATTGGGTCAGTTGGTGGCTGGCGGTTTCCCCCAAGCCGGAAATTTCGACGAGGGCGATGTCGCGGGATGCGGTTGTATTGAGTTTGGTGAAATATCGACCGTTCCAGTTCGATCGAGTATTAGAGGCATCTCGGAGGTCGGGAGAGAATTGAATCGCCGATTCACTCATTGCGCTCGATGGTAACGAATTTTCCGAACTCGACCGTACCGGCGATCGCCCCCCGCGGCAAAGATCGCGAATCAGTTGCGCCCGAGAACGAGTTCCGGTTTTAGCCAAAAGGTGGCGAACCTCTCGATCGATTTGGCGAATGCTCCGATTGAGGCGATGGGCGATTTCCCCGTTCGTCAAACCTTCCAGGAGCGGCTCTAAAACGCACCGTTCCCAGGGGGTAAATTCAAGCGATGCGGGGGGAGGAAAAACCCTCGCTCGAGACGGTGGAGGCTTAAACAGCGGCGGTTTATCTGTCCGCTTCGCCCCCCTGCGAACGGATCTGCATCGACGATTGCCCGTTGATGGGGAGGTCGCTGGCGTCTGTATCGGGTCTAAGTTGGGGGAACCGCGCAACCCCCCCAAAATTGCTGCAGCTTCCGACATTCCGAACAATCCCTCGTAACGCAATCCTTCCGGCAGTGCCACGGGGACGGTAATCGAAATGCGATCGTGGGGGGCATCGACGCGCACCTCTTCGCTGGTGGCAACAAACGCGGTGTACCCGGATAACAACTGATAGCTTAAAGCGGTTTGAGTCACCGCATCGACATAGGATTTTTTCTCGTAGTCCAACATGCGATCGCTCAGGTATTCGATGCGCGATCGCCCCCACAACTGAGCGATCGCCTCGTTGCCTCCAGTCTCGAAATCGATCGGGATGCGGCGTTCGTAGCGGTCTCCACGGGCAGTGACTCCAGTAATTTGCAACGTTCCCGATCGTCGATCGGTTTTGCGTCCGAATAGGGTTAGGGGTTGGCGATCGAATAAATCCGGGATAACCGTTGGGTAAATATCCGGATTTTCTCCCTCCCCCTCCCAGGTCACCTCGATATCCCGCAGCACCGGGTTGTTAATTTGGCGAAAAAATTCTTCTGCCACGGCTTCCGTGGGTTCGTCTGGGTGCACCACCCGCGAAATTCCCCGTCCCACCCGAGCCAATCCCTCAATTAGGAACCGATTTACAGA
Source organism: Zarconia sp. (assembly GCF_057467645.1). NCBI lineage: Bacteria > Bacillati > Cyanobacteriota > Cyanophyceae > Oscillatoriales > Zarconia > Zarconia sp. The sequence continues at coordinate 11,846 of NZ_JBRJXU010000031.1, read as the reverse complement.
ACTCCCCACCCCAAACGCATGCAAGCGATTGCCCGGTTGTAACTGGCTCTGAACCTCCACCAGGATGGCACATTCGTTACCAATATACCCATCCGTGAGCATCACCACGCTGCGCAATCGTCCCGGTGGGGGTTCCCGAAACTCGATCGCCGCCCGAATGCCACCGAGCATCCGGGTGCCGCCGTAAGCGTGCAGGTTTTGGATGTATTCGATAGCTCGATCGCAATTGAGAGGTGTATTGGCCAACGGTACCAGGGAGAGTTGTTTGGCCGTATCGGCAAAATTGATAATCGTAAACGTATCTTCGGGATTGAGACCGCGAATAAAACGGCACATCAATTCTTTCGATTTGGCGAGGGGGTCCCCCATCTGCGATCCGGAGGTGTCGACGAGAAATACGACATCCTTGGGAAAAATCTCCTCGCGGTTGTAGGTTAAAGCGGGAATCCCGTAAAGGGCAAAATGTCCCCCCCGTTCGTCGGCTTGAGTGAAAACCGTCATCTGAGTATGGGGATTGGCAACCCGATAATGGATAACGAGTTCTCGGTTGGGAAGAGTATCTCCAGCCGCCAGACGCACCCATACCCGATCGCCTTCCCAGTCCATTTCAATCTCGTGAGAAGGCGATCGCACTTCCTCGATGGGGAATCCCGCATCGATTTCCAGATCGAGATCCAAACGGGTCCCAGACGGAGTATCCACCGGTAACAAAGGCGGGCAAATTCGCGAGGCATCGGGAACCAGGTCGGTATCGAGAGTTCCCGAGGCGATCGACTTTCCGGGAATGTAACGGGGTCCGATCGCCGTGGGGAACACAAACTCCCCCTCTCCCCCATCCCAAGGTAAGAGTTCGGTGTAGCACAGGTGAATTTCGATGTGTTCTCCCGGCTGAATATGGGTAATGGACTGGGTAAAGAGGTTGTCTCGTTCTTGTTCGAGCAATCCTGCCGTGCGTCCGGCGTGCTTGGCTTGTTGGTAAATTTGGTAGGCCGTTTCTCGGGTTTCGATCCGACCGGCAATCGTGCGGTGACCGATGCAGACTTCAAATCGATCGACGGCCGCTTTACAGGGTAACGGAAAAACGTAAGTGGCTTCTAAAGACCGATCGCTCTGATTCGCAAAGGTTTGCCGTACTCGAACCCGAGCGAGATTCCCCGCGATGCGGGCGATAACCGTGGTGTGTTGCAGGGGAAAGAGTCCTGGTTCGTGGGAAGGGTCAACATACAATCCCCCAATAGATGTGGGTTGAGTGGATTTTGCGATGGACATCAATGTTTTCTCTTGCAAAAAGCTACAGCCTTCAGGATTGGAATGATGCCACCTGTTTGATAACGATGCGGCGACCGGCACGATCTGGGATCTCCGCGATCTGCTCTGCTATCTCCGTCTTTCCCCTCTCACCACATTGGTCCCTGCCCACCTGGATGGGAAAGGGATTGGATTGCCCCAGAGGTCATTCGATCGCCGAAGAGTCCCCGGTCAACCCTTGCACTATTTATTACACGTTGCTATCGATCCGGTCAGGATAGTGCGATAGAACTTGCCGAAACCAGGCTTCCAATCGTTCTCCCATGGCCGCGAGGGAATACTCTGTTTCTGCTTGCTGGCGGCAAGTGCGGCGATCGAGTTGGGGTAACTTTTCGATCGCCTCCACCAGTCCGTCTACGGAATCGGGTTCTACCAGCCAACCGGTTTCGCCGTCGCGGATAATTTCCGTAGGGCCCCCTCGCCGGTAGCACATCACCGGCACCCCGCAGGCTAAGGCTTCGATGGCAACGTTCCCGAAAGCTTCAACCCAACGGGGGGTCATCAACAATCCCCGGCAGCGTCCCAATTCCTGTTGGAGTTTCTCGGTGGGTAAAAATCCGCCGTACTCCACCGGTGCGTTGGGGTAGGTTTGGCAAATCTCCTGCCAGTAGGCTTCGTCTTGCATTTTGCCCCAAATTTTCAGGGGAATGCCGAGTTTGTCGACGGCGGCGATCGCATCTTCGAGTCCTTTTTCCGGGGCAATTCGTCCCATCCAGGCGAGGTGAGGACCCGGTTCGGGGCAAAACTGGTAGAGAGATAAATCTAACCCCTGTCCCACGCAAGGGTAGTTTTCGCGAAAGCCGAAGGTGGCGGCTTGGGTGTGGGTGTAGAAACTGAGGCGACCGGGAAAACGGGTCATGGTTTGCTCGACGATGCGATCGATGGCTGCATTCAAAGACCCCATACTCACCAAGTGAAGCACGGGACGGTCGAAGAACGGCGTCAGAAACAGAGGCAACCAATCGTAGGCAAAATTGTAAATGAGATCGAACTCCCCTTGAATTTGCCGAGCGCGCTCCCACATATTCCCCAACACCGAGTTATCGGGGAGGGAGATCGGAGTTTGGCGATCTTGACTTTGGGCGGTAATTTGCAGTTTCCCGGGAATCTCGACGATGTCAACCCCATCGAGAACCGAACCCTCCGGGGCGAGGGTGCAAACGGTATGACCCCGTTTTTTCAGGCTTTTGACCATGTTGTACAGCGTCAATTCGACGCCACCCCCCAAGCCAGACCCCAAAGCTCCGACAGAGGTGGAAACAAATAGCAGTTTTAGGGAGCGATCGTGCATCGTTAATGGTAATTGTGAATTTGCCATTAACTATTGTCTGCTCTCAGCGGGCGATTTCAGCGCCAGGAATGCTTTAAAAGCTTAGGGACTTGCAAAGAAATAAAGTACCCGCTCGCTCTAGATTCAGGTTAGGGGTCAAGGGCCCTTGACCCCTACAATGGGTACGTTATTTTCCCGCACATCTCTTAAAAGCTAACGGCTGACGGCTGAAGGCTGAATAGACATCTGGTATAAATCAAAAATAAAATCAATTTCTATGGTTCAGTCATCAATTCCCGATCCCTTTCCCCCTTCCCCTTTAACCCTTAACCCTTTTTATCCAGATGTCTAATGTTGACATTTCAGCTTTCTCGTAAAACGTATCCCACGCCGCGCACGGTTTGAATCAGTCGCTTTCGATCGTGTCCTTCGATTTTCAAGCGCAGGTAGCGAACGTAAACTTCAATTACGTTCGATTCGCCCATGAAGTTGTAACCCCAGACATTTTCTAAGATTTGTTCGCGGGTTAAAACTTCTTGAGGATGTTCCATCAAGAATTTGAGTAACTCGAATTCCTTCATCGTCAAATCGATGGTGCGATCGTTCCGTAGGGCTTGACGGGTAGAGATATCGAGAATTAAGTCGCTAAATCGCAGTCGATCGACCTCTTGGGTATTCGGTTTGAGGTAAAATTTCACCAGTTGGAGAAATCGATCGGTTTGATAGGGTTTGAGCAGGTAGTCATCGGCCCCCGCTCCCAAACAAGCCGCCCGTTCGTCCACGCTATCGTTGCCCAACATCACCAATACCGGCACGCGATTGCCCTGTTTCCGGAGTGCGTCGCACAACCACAAACCCGATTCCCCCGGAAGGGTGCGTTCGACGACGACTAATCCCGGTTGCAGTTCCTCAGCTTGATGCAAGCCACTCGTCGCATCTCGGGCAACAATCGGAGAATAACCGGAGGATTTGAGATCCAAGCTTACGTTTTGGGCGAGGGTTTCATCGGTTTCCACCACCAGCACGCAAGAACTTTCATCGACAGGCACAGCACTCATAAAACGATATCGATACAGAGTAGGTATAAATACTCGGTTGCGCGAGCTTTTCTTGTTTTAACACGTTAGGGGCAATTCTCAGCACGTCGAGCGGGGTTGACTCCCCAAAGCTTCCCCCGTACCCTAACAAAATCCCCCTCGTTCTTCACCCATTGAGGGCACGTACTCCTATCGAAATCGCCACGGGAGTAAGTCTCTTGCAAGTTGTAAAAAATTGTAACGGTCCTTAAGAATTCACGTCGATCGCATCATATTCAAGTTCGGATAATTCGTTACAATTAGGCGCAATTACTGAATGTATTCTCCCGAAACTCCCGAAGCCCCTGAAGCTCACCTCAACGGTCATTATAAGTATTTAAACGAACTTAATATCACTCGTGTATGGGCAGATAATGGAGCGCACGACCGCAAGCCCCTGTCAGCATGGCTGCGCCCTTGACCCCTCAGCATTCAGACATTCGAGCCGACGACCTATCGCACGATCGACACGGCAACCCACAGTAAGGCAACCGCCAGCCACCACAAACCCGCCTTTTCCAGCCACATCTGACCCCCTTGGGACTGAGACTGAAAAATTTGCCGATTTTTTTCAAAAATTTGGGTTCTCGCGTGCTTTGGTCCCAAAGTATCTCGACTCAGTTCCCAAGCCCTTTCGTAGAGGCGTTTGGCTTCTTTGAGCCGACCTTGGGCGTAGTACAAAGACGCCAAATTGTTGTAACTCGTCGCCACATCCGGATGCTCTTTGCCGAGAATCTTTTTGCGTAACATGAGCGCTCTGGCATAGGGAAATTCCGCTTCCCGGTAACGACCTTGAGCGTAGTACAAAGAAGCGAGGTTATTGTAGCTGGTGGCTACATCGGGATGATTTTCCCCCAGAATTCGTTTTCGTAGCATCAACGCTCTGGCGTAGAGGGGTTCTGCTTCTTGGTAGCGTCCTTGAGACTTGTAAAGATAGGCCAAATTGTTATAGCTGGTGGTGATATCGAGGTGTTCTGCACCCAGTTTATTCATCACCGCTTGCAGGCATTTTTCCCCCCAGGGTAGGGCGAGTTCGTACAAACCCTGAGCGGCGTAAAATCGAGCCAGTCCGATAAACGACCAGGTCAACTCTCCATCTTCGAGGACGGGAGTCAGATTATCGGCCACTTCTACCCAATGGGGAACGGTCAACTCAAAAGGAGCAACATCACTCGGGTGGGGAGATTGAGGAATGTCCCGGGCGCTGCTCGATATGGCTCGGGCCACGGTTTGCTGGAGGGCAATAGCTCGATCGCTTCTGAGAGTATCGAATTTCTCTTGCAAGCACTCGCGAATCAGGGGATGGATGGTGTAGTAGTAACCGCCATCGTCCTGGGGGTCGATAAAGCCAGTGGCTTCGAGTTGCTTTTTCGCCAGATCCACTTCCTCAGGCGACCAGTCCGGGGTTTCGGAAATTGCTTTCAGCCAAGACCAAATAATAGGGGTGGATGCGAACAAGCTGAGGACTTTACCGATTCTTTTTGCCGTTGGGGTGAGCGTATCCCAGCTCAACTCGAAAATGGTGCGCACTGCCAAGTCTTGGCAATCCGGGCGGCGAATGCGAACGCCGTCGAGGAGTTTTTGGGCGTGCAACCGTTTTAAGAATTCCGGGAGAGTGAGTTCCCGATGCTGCCGCCAGTAGCGTCCGGCTAAGTTTAAAGCCAGGGGAGAAAATGCGAGGGCTTCGCACAGATCGTCGAGATCCGACACCGAACCCATCGCCGGCACAATTTCATCGACCTGGGCTTGTGCCATCCAACACTGTCGCGCCTCAACAGGCGAGAGGCGATCGAGATAAATCGGGAAAAACTGACCGTCGAGGGTTTCGATTTGAGTGGCGAGAACCACGTGAAACCGATCGGCCGTGGGTAAAAACTGCCGACAACGTTCTAAATCGCTGACTTCATCGACGACCACGAGCACGTCCTCCGTGGCGGGTTGCCAATGTCGCCAGCACCATTCCACCTGCTGGGACAGACTCAGCAGGCGATCGTCTTCTTGATGCGGGACGGCCCAGCGCATCCGCAAGCGGGTATACTGGAGGATTTCGGCAACAAAAGGCAGGGTTGGCGTGGCGCTCAGCCAGCAAATTCCGCCGGGATAATCACTAAAATGTTGCTGAACGTATTGTTTGAGTAACTCGGTTTTACCGATCCCCCCCGGACCCACCAGGGCAATAAATTGACCCCCATCGCTATCTTGCAGAAGTTGATGCAACTGCTCGAGTTTTTGTCGTCGTTCCACAATGCGAACCTCTCCCGGTTTTGAGATCGGTTGAGTTTGATTAAACACCATGTCACCAAAATTTTGCGATATTCTCTGCACGAGTTTGTGGCCTTTCTTAGGAGTCAGTTACGGAAGTTTCACCTCCAAATCCGGATCGCTTCCTACATGAGTTCTGGTTTGTGAATGTGTCCGGTCAAGAGTTTAGTTTTGTAGAGCACCCAATACCGTCAGAGCGAGTAACACCCCAGGCGCTCTCGCGACCGAAGCGCATCAATTTCGATACAACAGTCCGTCGATTTGCCGTACTCATCGCACTGACTGTCGTGCGAACTTCGGTTTTCAAGGGGCGCTTCGTTCAGGAGTGTCAGTTTATGTCAACCGACGTGTTTCTTTTCTTTACCGCATCCTTGAGGTGATTGCCAAGGGCGCGATCTTACGGTGACTGAGGAAACTGTTACTTTATAACCTACTTTCAGTGTACCCGAGTTTTCGCGCGTAGTTAATCCCCCCAAGATACTAATCTATCGCGTTTTTCCTGTTTTGAGATCCCACAGATCGAATTTCGAGTTCTTACGAGATTCAACGGATTTTCCCGAAACACTGGTCTTTTAAAAGATTTAAAAACATACAATAAATTTATATTTATTTAACAAAAATTGACAATAGTTTTAACGTCAACTCGTCAAATCTCTCTCCAACCGATCGCCCGAGAGGACGATCGAGACAACAAAAATAAAGATTAGACTCGACGCACCCGAGGAGAAAATGGTTTTGAATAGTAACACCCATTACAATCGCAACCATGTCTCAACCGACCATCGAATCGATTCTGCAAGAAAAACGAACCTTTTCCCCCCCGCCGGAATTCGCGCGAGATGCTCGAATTTCGAGCATGGAGGAGTATCAAAAAATTTACGATCGCGCCGCGGCCGATCCAGCGGCATTTTGGGCAGAACTCGCCGAAAAAGAACTCCATTGGTTCGAGAAGTGGGAGAGCGTTCTCGACTGGCAACCCCCCGTCGCTAAATGGTTTTCGGGGGGCAAAATCAATATCTCCTATAACTGCCTCGATCGCCACCTTACCACCTGGCGCAAGAATAAAGCCGCCCTCATCTGGGAGGGGGAACCGGGGGATTCGAGGACTCTGACCTACGCCCAACTCCACCGGGAAGTCTGTCAGATGGCCAACGTTCTCAAACAGTTAGGCGTCCAAAAAGGCGATCGGGTGGGCTTGTATATGCCCATGATTCCCGAGGCCGCCATTGCCATGCTTGCCTGCGCCCGCATCGGGGCCGTTCACAGTGTCGTGTTTGGCGGGTTCAGTGCCGAAGCCTTGCGAGATCGCCTCGCCGACGGGGAAGCCAAGGTGGTGATTACCGCCGATGGTGGCTATCGCAAAGATTCGATCGTTCCCCTGAAAGCCCAAGTGGATAAAGCCCTCGCCAACGATGCCGTCCCCAGCGTCACCAACGTTTTGGTCGTCAAACGCACGGTCGAAGCCATCGACATGGAAGCGGGACGCGATCGCTGGTGGCATGATTTGCAACAAACCGTCTCCGCCGACTGCCCCGCCGAACCCATGGATAGCGAAGATATGCTCTTCGTCCTCTACACCAGCGGTAGTACTGGCAAACCCAAAGGTGTCGTCCACACCACCGGCGGCTATAATCTCTACACCCACATGACAACCCAATGGACTTTCGATCTCAAAGAGACCGATGTCTATTGGTGTACCGCCGATGTGGGCTGGATTACCGGACACAGCTACATCGTCTACGGACCCCTCTCGAACGGGGCAACATCCCTGATGTACGAAGGGGTTCCCCGACCGTCCAACCCCGGCTGTTTCTGGGATGTGGTGGAAAAATACGGGGTGACGATTTTCTATACCGCCCCGACAGCGATTCGGGCATTTATCAAGATGGGGGAAGATTTACCCAAAGCGCGAGATTTATCCTCCCTGCGGATTTTGGGAACCGTGGGAGAACCCATCAATCCGGAAGCTTGGATGTGGTATCACCAAGTCATCGGTGGCGAACGCTGCCCCATCGTCGATACCTGGTGGCAAACGGAAACCGGCGGATTTATGCTGACACCGCTACCGGGGGCAACGCCAACTAAACCCGGTTCGGCAACCCGTCCGTTTCCGGGGATTATTGCCGATGTCGTAGATTTAGATGGGAATTCCGTTGCCGATAACGAGGGGGGGTATCTCGTCGTCAAGCATCCCTGGCCGAGTATGATGCGAACGGTATACGGGGATTTCGATCGCTTCCGCCGCAGCTATTGGGAACACATTCCCCCCAAAGACGGGAAATACCTGTATTTTGCCGGGGATGGTGCCCGTCGGGACGAAGATGGTTATTTCTGGGTGATGGGGCGCGTGGATGACGTGATTAGCGTCTCCGGGCATCGCCTGGGAACCATGGAAATCGAGTCGGCTTTGGTGTCTCACCCGGCGGTAGCAGAAGCAGCTGTGGTGGGTAAACCGGACGATTTGAAAGGGGAAAGCGTCGTGGCCTTCGTCATCCTCGAAAGCAACTACAATGCCGGTGAGGAACTCGACAAAGCTCTCAAACAACATGTGGTGAAGGAAATTGGGGCGATCGCCCGTCCCGGAGAAATTCGCTTTTCCGACGATTTACCCAAAACTCGATCGGGCAAAATCATGCGCCGCCTGCTGCGCAACCTCGCCGCGGGGCAGGAGATAACCGGGGATACCTCAACCCTCCAAGATCGCAGCGTGTTAGATAAGCTGCGCGAGGGGGCTTAGTCTCACCATTAGGAAGAAACAGGGGGAGAGAATTAAAAATTCAGACTCCCTCTCATCCCAGATGTTCCGAGTTGACCGAACGGGGTTGGAGATCGTTCGCCTGAATGATTCACCACACGCGAAAATCCCGATGGAGATCCAACCTCACGTGTCATTACTCAAACTCATCGGACCGGCAGAAGGGGCGATCGTTCGATATCGGGATTGGGACAAATTGACCTGTGCCGATTTGCAAACCCTCGATCGACTTTGGGTGAAGTTTTGGGGGAAGTTCTGGGTGAAATACAGTCGCGGAGGATTTGGATTCAGTATCCAAAAAAGTATTTTGGCTAGCGCGAACGGCTTTAGCATAAGTTAGCACCAAGTCCGAGCTTGAGCTTCTCAACCCTATTAAGCATTATGAATAAAGAATTGATAAATTGTCTCGGGTCAAATCCGATCGAATTGAGTGACCATCGGTAATCTTTCGGAGAGAGATCGAGAATTAAACGTAAGTACTTGTACGAGAGATTTTCTTGAAGAATATTGCTATCAAAAACGATCGGTTTTGTCAAAACTTTAAAAATCAGATTTTTTCATTCAAATTAAGTATTGAATTCCCAACCGTTTCAAAAAAATAATGTTTGAATAGAATGGATCGACCCAGAGAGGGGAAAGACGTGCAGGATATAGATCGGGAACAAATTATGCAAAATCGACACATTTTGTTCGTTGAAGATCCCAAAGGCAGCCGAGCCATTTTGCTCGAACCTTCTACCTACTCCATCGGTCGAGAAGACAGTCACTCGATCGTGCTTCATTCCCGATTAGTCTCCCGCCATCACGCGACCTTGTTCGGCGTCCAGTATCCCGGCTCTCAAGAGTATTCATTCTGGATTGTCGATGGCGATGCCAAACAAGAGAGAAGTACCAACGGTTTAATTGTCAATGGGAAAAGACGATTGTGCCACAAGCTCAAACATGGAGATTTAATCTTATTTGGAGGTGGTGCCAAAGCCAGCTATCAAGTGGAATCGGAATCCAAATCGGAGGTTGAGGTTTCAATCCCAGTTCGAGAGCGCGTCAGTCCACCCCAGCCGCCACCCATTTCCGAATTAGGACATCCTTCAGAAACTCATTTTCTGCCCAAACCCGAACTCAAACAATTATGCGACGCGGCTCTCGCCCGACTCGCCTCATTTCCCGAACTGTCTCCCTACGCGATTATCGAAACCAATTTAGAAGGTGAGATCGCTTATCTCAATCCGGCAGCTTTGACCGCATTCCCCAATCTTCAAGCCCAAGATCGAAAACACCCCTTACTCAGCGATTTACTCGAGACCCTCAAAGCGCAAAACGTCAATTTATTACATCGATCGATTCAAGTCAACGAGCGCCTCTACGAACAATCCATTCACTTGATTGCGGAAAGTCAGCTCGTTCGCAGCTATATTTTCGACATTACAGAACGCCACGAAGCCGTTTCGGCGCTGCGTCAAAGCGAAGCCACCAACCGCGCTTTAGTTCACGCCATTCCCGACGCCATGTTGCGCGTCGATCGTCACGGCAAACTCGTTGATTTCAAAGCCCCAACTAATTTTCAGTTTCCCGTGGATGTGGCGCGAGGCATCGGTCGCTCTCTCAACAAAATATTACCAGCAGCGACAGCCGAACTCTTTCAATCTTCTCTCGAATGCACCCTAGAAACGCAGGAAATTCAGGTCTTCGAATTTCAGCTGCAAATGCAAGGGGCGCTCTACGACTACGAAGCGCGATACGTCACCATCTCCGCAGAAGAAGTGCTGTGCATGGTGCGCGATATTACCGCCCGAAAACACGCCGAACAGATGATTCACTATCAAGCCTTCTACGACGAGTTGACGGGTTTGCCCAATCGCACCCTCTTCGATCGACATTTTGCAGAAGCCATTGCCAATGCCAAGGAGCATTCCTATGCCATGGGGGTGATGTTCCTGGATATCGATCGCTTCAAAACCATTAACGACACCCTCGGTCACGCCAACGGCGATCGGGTAGTATACGAATTCGGACAGCGCTTGAGTCAATGTCTGCGATCGAACGATATCGTCGCCCGGTGGGGTGGAGACGAATTTACCATCCTGCTGCCCTACCTCAAAACCCCCGAAGCCGCCCAGGAGATTGCCAAACGCATTCTCGAAACCCTGAAAACGCCCTTTGAGATCGGCGATCGCGAACTGTATATCGGCAGTAGTATTGGGATTGCCATTTATCCCGACCATGGTGAGGATAGCGAAACCCTGCTGCGAAACGCAGATGTGGCCCTCTACCGCGTCAAAGAGCAGGGTCGGCAAAACTTCCAACTCTATATGCCCGCCATGAATTCTCAAGCGTCGATCCGGCTGAGTTTGGAAAATTCCCTCCATCAAGCCCTCGAACGAGATGAGTTTTGCCTGTGCTACCAGCCTCAAATCGATATCACCACGGGCAAAATTACCGGTATGGAAGCTTTGCTGCGCTGGTATCACCCCCATTTTGGTTTAGTTTCCCCCGATCGCTTTATTCCCATCGCCGAAGAAACCGGGACGATCGTTCCCATTGGCGAGTGGGTGTTGCGGACGGCCTGCGCTCAAAATCAAGCCTGGCACGCTGCTGGATTCGGGCATCTGAGAATGTCCGTCAACTTGTCGGTGCGACAGTTTCAGCATCCTCAGATCGTCGAGGAGATTGCCACCATTCTCGAAGAAACCGGTTTAGATCCCCAATTTTTGGAGTTAGAAATTACGGAAACGACGCTGATGCAAAATATCGAGATGGCCCGTCCCATTTTGCTCGGTTTACAAGAGATGGGGATTCATCTGGCACTCGATGATTTTGGCACCGGCTACTCTTCTTTAGGCTATCTCAAACAATTGCCCTTCCATACGATCAAAATCGATCGATCGTTCATTCACGATCTAGACGATCGCTCTCCAGATATGGCGATCGTCTCTGCGGTTCTGGCATTGGGTAGCGGACTGAATTTACGAGTGATTGCAGAAGGGGTTGAAACTCAATACCAACTGGACTTACTGTCGAGTTTGCACTGCGAGCAAATGCAAGGTTACTTGTTTGCCGCCCCCCTAAAGGCGCTCGATGCCACAAAGTTTTTGCTCGAACAGAGTCTGAGTCTGACCGACGATAGCGAAGCTTAAGGGAATGGAGAGCTGGTGGGGTGTAGGGTGTGGGGTGTAGG
>NZ_JBRJXU010000030.1:0-14609 GCF_057467645.1 Zarconia sp. | reverse complement strand
TTCCCGATTCCCGATTCCCCATTCCCGATTCCCGATTCCCCATTCCCGATTCCCGATTCCCCATTCCCGATTCCCGATTCCCCATTCCCGATTCCCGATTCCCCATTCCCGATTCCCGATTCCCCATTCCCCATTCCCCACACCAAAAACGATGCCTCAATTCATTCTCATTAACTCAAAACAGCCCAGCCGCGCCCAGGAAATCCATCTCAACCCGGAGATGGCACTCAATCAAGAGTGCTTAATCGGGCGCGACCCCCGGTGTTGCCTGGTTCTCGACGATTCTTTGGTCAGCGGACAGCACGGTAAGCTGTGTCTGCGCCAGGGACGCTATTCCTTTCAAGACCTGGGCAGTCGCAACGGGTCTCGCCTGAATAACGAAGCGGTGAAATCCGGTCCCAGCTACGACTTAAAACCCTCCGACGTGCTGCATATCGGACCGTTTACCCTGTTGGTGCAATCTTTGGAAGAGACGGGGGAACCCTCATTCACCCGGTCTGCGGACGATTATATGCCCCTGGCGGCGATCGACCCGGCAAAAATCGATCGATGGACTCAGGGTAAGTTAACGGTGCGCTGCGTGGAGGTTATTGAAGAAACGGTCGATGTCAAAACCTTTGTCTTCGTGGCATCGCCGCCGAGACTCTTTACCTACCAACCCGGTCAGTTCGTCACCCTAGATTTGGAAATCGATGGCAAACGGGTGATGCGTTCCTACTCGATTTCGTCCACCCCCTCCCGTCCCCATACCTTGGAACTCACTGTCAAGCGGGTTCCGCCGCCGTCGGATGTGCCCGATGCGCCGCCGGGTTTGGTCTCCAACTGGTTGCACGATAACATTCAACCGGGCAGCGACATTCAGTTAGACGGCCCCATGGGACATTTCACCTGTTTTCAAAAACCGGCGGCGAAGATGCTGTTTATTTCTGCCGGTAGCGGGATTACGCCGATGATGTCTATGTCGCGATGGCTGTGCGATACGGCTTCGGAGGTGGATATCGTCTTCTTGCACAGTGCCCGCACCCCCAGCGATATCATTTACCGACAGGAGTTAGAAATGATGGCGGCGCGCTACCCTCGATTCACCGTGGCGGCAACGATGACTCGATCGAATCCGGGTCAGGCGTGGCTGGGATATCGGGGACGCATCGATGAGACCTTAATTCGCGCCGTTGCCCCGGATTTTCAAGAGCGATCGGTTTTCGTTTGTGGTCCCAACCCCTTTATGGCAGGGGTTAAAGCGACCCTGAAAACTCTGGATTTCCCCATGGAGAACTACACCGAGGAGAGTTTCGGCGGACCGAAAAAAGCGAAGAAAGTCCCCACCGTTGTCCCAGAAACCCTTCCCCCCGAGGATTCATCGGCGATTGCATTGCGTCCCGCACTTTTCGAGAGCATCTCCCCCGCCATCCCCGTTCCCGTTTTCACCAATGGCAACGGACACCACGCGGAAACCGTCAGTACAACCACGATTGCTGCCCCCCCCGAAACCCGCGTCTGCTTCCACGAATCCGGCATAGAAGCGATCGCCGATGCCGAAGATACCATTCTCGACATCGCCGAAGCCGAAGGGGTGAATATTCGCAGTGGCTGCCGGATGGGGGCGTGCGGGGCTTGTGCGGTGAAATTGCGATCGGGCGTGGTAGAGTACGCCTGCGAATCGGGCGCCCTAGGGAATCTCGAGGATGGCGAAATTCTCGCCTGCATCGCTCACCCTCAAGGACGAGTGGAGATTGAGGCTTGAATGGGGAAAGGGGTGTGGCAATGGACAATGGACAATTGACAATTGACAATGGGTCAGTTGCGACGCTATACACTCGGGTGGGCAAAGCATTTGGATTGATGAGGTTTCGTCGAGTGCAGAATTTATCGCCCAAATGCTTGTGCCCCTACAGTCTCCCCCCTCCCTGCGCTACCCTATAAAGGTAAAAGTACGTTAATAATACGTAACTTCAAGCGATCCGTTCCCAAATCTTCCCATGACCCAACAACAAGAGCGCATCTGCATCCTCGGTGGAGGCTTCGGAGGACTGTATGCGGCCCTAAAACTCAGTCAGTTTCCCTGGATGCCGGGTCAAAAACCGGAAATCCTGCTCGTCGATCGCCACGATCGCTTTTTATTTTCCCCCCTCCTCTACGAATTGGTCACGGGGGAATTGCAAACTTGGGAAATTGCGCCGCCCTTTGTGGAGTTGCTTGCCGATACGGGAATTCGCTTCATCCAGGCAAAAGTGAGGGGTCTCGATTTTGAGGGGAAAACGGTACATCTCGACGATGCCCCCGAAATTTCCTACACCCGCTTGGTGTTGGCGTTGGGGGGAGAAACGCCGATGGAAGTCGTGCCCGGTGCGGCGGAACATGCCCTGCCGTTTCGTACCGTTAGCGATGCCTATCGCTTGCAGGAAACCCTCAAAACTCTCGAATCTGACCATCGAGACAAAATTCGCGTTGCCCTGGTGGGGGCGGGATATAGCGGCGTAGAACTTGCTTGTAAAATTGCCGATCGCCTCGGGGAACGGGGGCGGTTGCGCTTGGTCGATCGTCACGATACCATTTTACGCACCTCCACGGAATTTAATCGCGAGGCGGCGCGTCAGGCTTTGGAAGAACGGGGCATCTGGACGGATTTGGAAACCACCGTCGAGTCTATTGAGACCGATCGCATTTTCCTCAAATTCAAGGAAGAAGTGGACGAGTTGCCGGTGAATTTGGTGATGTGGACGGTGGGCAATCAGGTGGCTGAAGTGATTCGCAACCTCGCCGCATCTGGTTCTCCCCTCAAACACAACGATCGCGGACAAATCGTAACGACACCCACTTTGCAAGCCGCAGACAACCCCGAGATTTTTGCTCTGGGAGATTTGGCAGATTGCCGGGATGCCAGCGGACAGAAGGTTCCGGCAACAGCACAGGTGGCATTCCAGCAAGCGGACTACGTGGCGTGGAATATTTGGGCTTCCCTGAGCGATCGTCCGTTACTGCCGTTTCGCTACTTTAACTACGGCGAAATGATGACCCTGGGGGCGGATAATGCCACCCTTACCGGATTGGGCATCAAACTCGACGGTTCCCTGGCACACATCGCCCGTCGTCTGGCATATCTCTACCGCCTCCCCACCTTGGAACATCAGATGAAGGTGGGAATGAATTGGATGACCGAATCGTTTAGAGAATTTTTGGGACTGTAGTCGTAAGTAATCAGTAATAAGTAATAAGTATGACTTTTGACTAAGCAAGCATTTAGCTGCGAGCAATTAACTTTGGACGAAAATGCTGTAAATCTTCCTTAAATCCAAATTTTATCGGCAGACAAAGTTGTTGTTGTTGGGTGGGCATTTTTTCTCGCGATCGCCTCAACTTATACCCGTCACTCGCAATTCGAGCGCGTTTTGCAGACAGATAGAGTAGTCACCAGTTACATGTTTGACAATTCTGTAATTTGGCCGGAGTCTTCCCTCTCTTGCCTCCCCTGCTCCCGAAGCCTCCCCTGCCCCCAATAGCTAGCCTTGCCCACTTTCACGAGTGTCCGGGTTGATGAATGGCGTATATTTTTGGATTGAAGCGATCGTGAATACCTTAACCCCGAAAACACACGTTTCATTACTGGTGATGAGCTTTCTAACCTGGGGCTTTTTCGTGCTTCTCGGATTACCCGATTATTACCAAAGTTGGAGCTTCTCGGCAAAAATTGCGATTTGCATTGCTGTCACGATTCTCTATATTCCATTAACGCCATTTATCCTGAAGCGAATCGATCGCAACAATTATCTCCAGAACTCCCTATGGCTGGCACTCTATTTAACGCTGCCATTATTTATCTATGACTATGTCTTTATCGTCCTCATCGGCGGAGATAACTTATCGTTTGTCTTTCGATATTGGTATCTCTCTTTCTTTTATTTCTCCTTCTGGATTCAATTTCCTTTAATTGCCCGCTTTATGATGCCTCCTGGCAAGCAGCTCGAAATGGGTGAGTTGTAGAGTCGATCGGGTGGAAAGTCTGGAAAAAATGGTGAATTGAGAGATGAAAGAATTCGATGAGGCAGAGTTAGAATTACTCACAGACGAACAACTCTGGACAAGCGCACCGCTTTTTGAAATCTGGTTTGACTTCCAAAATCAAAATTCTCTTCAATTATTCGAGGAAACTCTTTTATGCGATCGATTAGTTTTCGGTCGTTGGAATTGGGGTTGGAGAAGTTCTCCATTTTCGAGAGAAGATCGATGTCCTAGGGCGATAGGTTCTCACTGGATTTTGAAATCCAAAAAATGGAATTACCCGATCGGATTTAGTGGTGGTGTGAATCCCAAACGAAATCGAGCGGAGCTTTATACTTATCCCCCACAAATTTCTCGTCTCTGCGGGAGTGAATTTTACTGGCGTCACCCAGCCAAAAATATCGAGCAAGCGATCGCTTTTCATTCAGAATTGATTGAGTTGGTACGCCGACTGCATTCAACCTTAAACTTTTCAGGTGTGGTGATGACCGTTGAAGCCGATCCATTATTTGATTTCGATCCGGCAGACCTTTCGGGAATTGCGATTTTCGATTGGGTGGCAGAGGCTGGTAATTTTAACGTGTTTGAATATCTAGAACCCTGTTATGCCGTGTTGCCACTCAAAGGCGTTCCTCATCCCAACGGATCGATGAAACTGTTATATCGAGGCTAGCTACACAAGCTGATTACTTTGTCAATATCCGCACAAATGCTTATCAAAAATATTGCGTTTTGAGAGCGATCGCCTTTCCTCGTAAAATGCGATCGAGCTAACGAAGTACTAGGGCTTTGCAGCAAACTGGGTCGCGAGTTACTTACAAGATTTGACCCAACCATGTTTTAAAACTTGACAACATCCTACCATGCCTCCCAATCCCTTGTAAACTCGTGGCGAAATTGAGAGGAATTATCGGACATTTGGCGATCGACTCCGTCGCAAGTATTGAATATTCTCATCAATGTCGATCGAAATTCCCAAAGTCGCTAATTGAAACTCACGCGATCGATTTCTGAGTTGTCCCGATTTTGCGATCGCTCTGCCAACTCGATAGTTTGCAACAACTCGACTAATTCTCGATTCAATGCCGCGTATCCCGTTTCGTTGATGTGGAGAAAATCTAAACGATACTCATCTTTCACCAATTCTCCCTCTCCGGCGAGTATCGGCTTCGTCTGGAAGATAATCACATCGCGATCGGCTAAACTTTCGATAAAAGTATTCACGTCTTCGATCGCGAGATCGACATCTTCCGACCAAAAGGGTTTGCGTTCGATGGGGATTTGTCCTAACGGGAATATCGTTGATAATATGACAATTGATTTTTGTTTTCGCGCTTCCGTGACAATTTGCTGGATATTACCTTTACATCGCTCTATAATTTCATCTTTCCATTGGGGAAATAAGGGAATTGTTTTTAGGTCGTTAACCCCCACTTGAACGATTAAAATATCTGGTGCAAATGGGGAAACGTGGAGATCGAATCTTTGATGCACTTGGGCAGTTGTTTGCGCGCCAATTCCTCGATTGATAAAATTAAAACTCTCAATGTCTGAGGGATGAGTCCATGCCGAGGCCCTCGAATCCCCAAAAAATACAACAGTGGGTCGATCGGATTGTATTGTTTGCTCTGAAATTTCTGGGCTTGGATAAACATTTAAACCTAGCGGATCGAGACGTATGGCATTCGCTTGACGATAGTACCGGTTGGCGGCGTTATAAAGAATAAAATTGAGAGCCACAGAACCGATTAGAGATAAAGTCAATAAAATCAAGCTATAAATCAAAATTCGATTGCTAATTTTCACGATCTTGCCTCACCTCTTCTGTCAATCGAAATTATCGATCGCCATCATCCTAAAATAAGCTTAACCTCGCGATCGTACCCTAGTCTTTTCAACTCATCCATCCCTAACCCCCCGATCTCTTGTGGAAATCGAAGAAACTCTCCAACCTGACTCTCTTCCCTTTCGCGAACTCGACCCCCAACAGCAACAGCAACGCCTCAAAGACCTTGCTGTTGTCTTCTTCAAATTGGGGTCGGTGGCATTTGGGGGGCCCGCCGCGCATATTGCCATGATGGAAGCGGAAATTGTCGATCGCCGTCAGTGGCTGAGTCGGGAAACTCTCCTAGATTTGCTCGGCATTACCAACCTGATTCCGGGGCCCAACTCCACCGAACTCGCCATCCACATCGGCTACGAACGCGCGGGTTGGCGGGGTTTGGCTGTGGCCGGGGGGTGCTTTATTTTCCCCGCATTTACCCTGGTGTGGGTCCTGGCAGCGATTTACGTGCGTTACCAAACCGTCCCCCAGCTTGAAGGGTTACTCTACGGTATCAAACCCGTGGTGGTGGCGATCGTGGTGGGTGCGCTGTGGAAGCTGGGTAAGAAAGCGGCGAAAGATGTGCCGACGACGGTCGCTGGTATTGCCGTTATCGTAGCGTTTTTTCTCGGAATCAACGAGATTCTGTTGCTGCTGCTGGCGGGATTGAGCGTCCTGGGGGTGAAGAACCTGGGACGCAAAGACGATGCACCTCCAGCAGTTTGGTTGTTACCGTTACCCGAATTTTTGGCCCAGACGGGGAACGCAGCGACGGCGGCATCGGCGGCAACCTGGCCGAAGGTGTTTTTGTTTTTCTTGAAAGTGGGGTCGGTATTGTACGGTAGCGGCTACGTTCTGTTGGCCTTTTTGCAGCGAGATTTGGTGGAACGCTGGGAATGGCTGAGTTCGCAACAACTCCTCGATGCGATCGCCATCGGACAAGTGACCCCCGGACCGGTGTTTACGACGGCGACGTTTGTAGGGTATCTGCTGGCAGGGTCTGCTGGTGCGATCGCCGGGACGATCGGGATTTTCCTGCCAGCCTTCGTTCTGGTAGGGGCGATCGGTCCTTTGCTGCCGAAATTTCGCAAATCTCCCTGGGTGCGGGGTTTTCTCGATGGGGTGAATGCCGGTTCCCTGGGACTGATGGCGGTGGTGACCTATACCCTCGCAAGAACGGCGGTGGTGGATGGATGGACGATCGCTCTAGCGATTGTGAGTGCGATCGCTCTGTTTCGATTCCGGGTGTCTTCGGCGTGGTTGGTGTTGGCTGGCGGTGCGATCGGTTTGTTGTTGCAGGGATTGGAAATGGCGGGTGAGATTTAGTGCTGCTAGGCAGAATGTAAGCATTCAGCACTCAGCTATCAGCTTTTGAAGACAACCTTTACTAATGGCTGAAAGCTGAGTGCTGAATACTGCCGACCCACACAAAAAGTTGGAGCAAATTTCACGAATCTACCCCAACCTCTTCAAGGATTAAATATCAAGTTTTAGAACACAATGGACTTCAAACAGCTTGATAGTCAATGCCGCGATATTTCAGTTTCAGATGGTCGGTTAGGCGTTGCAATAACGGCGGCTTCGTTTCATGCAACTTACAAGGAACTCCCCGGTATTTTCCCATGACTTCTGGTGCGGGAGTTGGCTCTGGGGTCGAGCTTTTTTCATAGCGAACACCGCGATAACAGAGCTTCATCGTTTTAAGTCTCCAAAAAAACAACTGTTTCGATTTGCGGTGCGTTCCTTCGGGATGATTCCCTACTTCCGTCCCTCCTGTGGAGTGGATGAACGATTTGCTTTCTGTATTGATTGTTACCGTTTTAAAGAAAAAAGTCAAGAGATTCTCAAAAAAACATCGATCGACCACAAAAGTTTACAGATCTGAGCCGGGGTTGTAAGATTGGGGCGCTCGACGGGGTCTCAAACCCCCCATTACACGTACAGTTGCCAAAGAGTCACTCTCTAGCGCTCGATCGATCTGACTTCTCGCTAATTTAGAAGAGCCTTAAATTTCATACAGCGCACGTTATGCGGATTTTCCTTATCGTCTGGCTGGGACAAATCGTGTCCCTTCTAGGTTCGGGTTTAACCGAATTTGCTTTAGGTGTGTGGGTGTACCAGACTACGGGGTCTATTACGCAGTTTGCCCTAATTTCACTGTGCATTCATCTTCCCAATATTATTGTTTCTCCTTTTGCCGGGGCGATCGTCGATCGATGGGATCGTCGCTGGGCAATGATTCTCAGCGATTCCGTCACCGGGGTGGCGGCGATCGTGGTTTTAACGTTAGTCTTACAAAACCGGTTGGAAATCTGGCACATCTATGTCGGGGTGGCCATCAGTTCGGTTTTTAACGCTTTCCAGTGGCCCGCGTACCTCGCGGCGATCGCCCAACTCGTCCCCAAAAACAACCTCAGCCGCGCCAACGGCATGGTTCAGATAGCCGGGGCCGTTGCCAAAATTTCCGGACCCATCGTGGCTGGATTTTTGTTGAGTGCCGTTCGTCTCGAAGGGGTTCTATTCATCGACCTGTGTACCTTTGTCTTCGCCATCGTCACGTTGCTGAGCGTTCGGTTTCCCAAATTCGAACAGACTTCCACCCCATCCAAAAAAGTCAATCTCGATCGACTCTGGGGAGACATTGTTTCGGGTTGGAACTATATCATCCAGCGACCGGGTTTGCGCACCCTGACGATGTTCTTTGCCATTAGCTACTTCTCTGAAGGGATGCTGCAAGTCCTATTTTGGCCGTTCGTCCTCTCGGTTGCCTCTAGCGAAGCCCTGGGGATGGTATTATCCATCAGCGGTTGCGGGATGCTACTCGGTAGCGTTGCCATCGGTGCCTGGGGCGGCCCGAAGCGGAGAGTGTATGGAATTTTGGGTTTCGTTTCTCTGCAAGGCCTGTGTTTGTGCTTCGGGGGAATTCAGGCCTCGGTGATTGGGGCCGCCGTCAGCGGCTTCGGCTATTTGTTTGCCCGACCGATTATTGCCAGTTGCAACCAAGCCATTTGGCAAAGCAAAGTCCCGTTTGACTTGCAAGGACGAGTCTTTTCGTTGCAAGGGGCATTGGAACGATCGCTGCTAGTATTCGCTCACCTCAGTGCCGGGCCGCTGGTGGATGGTTTGCTCGAACCGATGATGGCTGACGATGGATTGCTCGCTGACAGCGTCGGACGCTTTCTCGGTACGGGAGACGGACGCGGTATCAGTTTCCTCTTTCTGGTTCTGGGGATTTCAACCATCGTGGTGGCAATTGCAGCCTATCGCACTCCCCGCTTGCGCCGGATCGAACAAGAACTTCCCGATGCGATCGCCTCTCATTTAGAAGGGGCAGCCTCTTGAGGGGCAATGGACAATGGACAATTGACAATTGACAATGGGTGAGTTGTGACCATCTTCCTCATCCTCTCCATCTCCGCGTCCGGAGCGTCTTCCCATTCTCCCCATCTCCCAATCGTTGCAACATCGAACTTTTGGGAAATAACCGAAACTTAATCAAATCGTCGGTGGCAATTTAATCTCGATCGCTTAGTTTGGATATTGAGAAGTCGGAATCTATGTCTAATCGAGATTTACCCAGAGTTGGGGCGATCGAGCCAACCCCACCTCCATCATCCCTGAACCCATTGATGCCACAGGATACCCGCGAGGTTTCCCTTCGCCGAATTCTCATCGTCAGCGATGTCGCCGGTAAAATTAGCGGCGTGGTTAATACCCTCAGTAATACCGAACGCACCTTAACCGATTGGGGACATCAAGTGTTCTGTCTCAATCCAGAAACGATCGGATTCTGGACGATTCCGATGGTGGGAATCGATCGCGAATTTAAGATGGCGATTCCCAATTTCGGGAAGCTAACGGCCGCGATCGAAGAATTCGACCCCGATTGCATTCACATTTCTACGGAAGGAACCCTCGGCAGTGCAGTTCGCAAGTTCTGTTTGCAACGGGGATGGCAATTTACCACGGCGTTTCATACGATGATGCCGGATTTCCTCGAACGATCGATCGGTTTGCCGGCTGGATTTTCCTGGTGGAGTCTGCGTCGCTTTCATCGTCCCGCTGCGGCGGTGATGGTTCCCGCGCGATCGATTTTGGAGATTCTCAAACAGCGGGGGTTTGGGAATTTAGAGGATGAAAATGCCGATCGAAATCTCAAAATCTGGTCTCGGGGAGTGGATCTGGCGTTATTTTATCGGCGCGATCGCAACCCGGTGAAATACCCAAAACTAGACGAACCCATTTTGATGTACGTCGGGCGAGTTTCCGTAGAAAAGGGGATTGAAGAATTTTTAAAACTTCCCCTAGAAAAAGGAAAGAAATATATCGTTGGAGATGGCCCCCAGCGAGAATTTCTCCAGAAAAAGTATCCCGATGCGGTGTTTCTGGGATACCTCGTCGGCGAAGAACTGGCAACGGCTTATGCCAATGCAGATGTGGTGGTATTTCCCAGCAAAACCGATACCTTTGGCAATACCATTACTGAAGCCCTGGCATCGGGAACCCCTGTCGCGGCTTTTCCGGCACCGGGTCCGCTCGATATTATCGGTCAGAATCGACAATTGGGAAGTTTAAACGAGAATTTAGCCGTGGCGATTCAGGAAGCTTTGAAATACGGAAATTCCGAGGCTTGCGTTCGCTACGTTCGCCAAAACTATACCTGGGAAATGGCAAGCCGTCAGTTTTTCAATAATTTGGTCTGGGCGAAGTCGCGTCGTATTGATTAGGGCTTTGGAAGCTTCAGAGGAAAGCCAAGATGGTTGCTAGACTCTCGAGAGTTTTCGAGATTTACCGCTCAATTATGTTATTTAAAATACAGAATAAACCAACAATTTATGTTTGGTTTATGAGTAAAAAATAAAAAGGAAGCTTCGCTGGTTTCTTTGTCCGGGACTCTTTCTAGATCTCCAAATTTAATAAATAAAACTTAACTTATTTTTGATAATTTGATTAATTCAAGTTTCAGTGGGGTTAATTTTGATTCGCTAAAACAAGACTGAAAACTTGGAAGCAACATCAAAATTCATTCTGTGAAAATCGAATTATTGGGATACCTGATGATGTGGGGATTGGTTTTGGGAACGGCGCGATCGACACCTTTGGAAAGGGTAACGGTTCCATGGAATTCTGGTGAGGTGAGGTTAAATGAAATTCAGCTCGTCGGCACTCATAATTCCTATCACTTAGAACCCGATGAAACCGTTAAGGCAGAGTTTCTCAAAAAATTGCCTTTCAGTCGCCAGTATATCAAAACCCTCGAATACAACCATCTCCCCCTCAACGAACAATTCGATCGAGGAATTCGGCAGATCGAACTCGATGTTTTTGCCGATCCCATGGGAGGACGATATGCGAAACCCCGAGGCGCGACGGCGAATACCCCAATTCCCGATCGGATGAACGAACCGGGATTGAAAGTTTTCCACCTTCAAGATGTGGATTTTCGAAGTACCTGCCCGACATTTCTGGGATGTTTGCAAACGGTGAAAAGATGGTCGGATGCGAACCCGAATCACCTGCCAATTTTAATTCTCGTCGAGGCGAAAGATAACGCAGTTCCCCGATGGGTTGAGAAGGCGTTATCCTTTGAATTTACCCAACCCATTCCCTTCGATGAAGCCCAACTCGATACGATCGATCTCGAAATTCGATCGATTTTCCCAGAACAGCAACTGATAACCCCCGATACCGTTCGCGGAGACGCCGCCACTCTCGATCGGGCTGTTCGGACCCGAGGGTGGCCGCGGTTGAGCGCGTCGCGGGGTAAGATTATGTTTGCCCTCGATAACGAAGGGAAAATTCGCGATCGCTACACCCGAGGACATCCATCCCTAGCCGGTCGAGTCATGTTTGTCAGCGCGCCCCCCGGCAGCGACGAAGCGGCATTTTTCAAACGCAACAATCCCTTCGATCGCAGCATTCCCCGCCTCGTGCGCCAGGGGTACTTGGTACGAACCCGCACCGATGCAGACACCCGAGAAGCGCGATCGAATAATACCCGGCGACGGGATGCCGCCTTTGCCAGTGGGGCGCAGTTCGTCAGTACCGACTATCCCGTTGCCAATCCGTTGCTATCGGACTATGCGGTGGCGTTCCCCGGAAATTTGGCCGCGCGCTGCAATCCCCTCAATACCGGCGGTGGGTGTCAAGCGATAGTAGGGGTCAACGGCCGTTGACCCCTACCGATATCTGCGCGATCGATGAATACAGTGATAGTAGTCGTCGGGTGGGCAGTTTTCACCGCCGAGATTAAACGCGAACACCGATTCCCAACTGCCCACCCATCCCAACTCGATACTAGGGAAAAAAGCCAGTAGTGGCGCGACAACCTCACGCAGAAACCCAACAGAACCCTTCTGTCATCGCGCATCTGGGTTTAATTATTCCGCCTCTCCTTCAACAGTCATGGTGCAACCCTGAGTGCTGCAATCGATCTCAATGCGGGAAATCGGACTTCGGTAAGCCGTTGCCAAGATTGCCACCAGGAAAACTGCTGTCAGACCGGCAATTAGGGAAATCGGGACGGAACTCCATGGAGAAGGAGTGGCGGGTTTTTTCCCGAGGTTTTTCAGGGTTTGCCAGCCTTTGGCGATCGGATTTTCGCCACGACCCTTATTTTGGGAAGGTTTTAGAATAGTCATAGGTTTAAAACAGTCTCGCCGGACTGTTGCTAAAAGACGAAGTGGAAATCCCGTTGGCGCGGGAGTTTCCAGATTGGGTTCGGGTGCTTGCTTCCGTGGGTGGGGGCAGGCATTCCGTTTTTAGTCAGAGCGTTCTCGAAACCCAAGTGTTCGACGATCGCGCTCTGCGTTCTCTTTCTATGGTGCTGGAATCCCTCCCAACCATGGTCTGAGTCAGGCGTTGACTTGTGTCGAACTTGTGTAAAACTTCTGGAGATGCCATGGGACGATCGTTTCGATCTTCACAAGAGGGCGCGAAAATCGCCTCAGAAGCCTTCAAGGTAAAGGGCTGGACGCAAGACCATTTAGCAGGGCGGGCGGGATGTTCGCGGGCGACGGTGAATAAATTTCTCGGTCGCGGTGCCATCGACAAGGAGATTTTTAAAAATATTTGCGCGGCGTTGGAGTTGGACTGGGGCGAGATCGCCGAGTTGGAAGCAGAGGAGAAACAGCATCATCGGGATACCCGTACGACGGAGTTGGTGCAAGAGATTCGGCAAAAAATCCGCGAGGATATTCAAAACCGCTGCGGCACGATGCGAGTGCTGGATATGGAACAATCCATTGGTTTGGACGATATCTACACCCGAGTCAATATTCTGGAGAAGATTACCGGACGACAGCGATCGGGCATTGCAGAATTGCTCGGAGGTTGCGACCTCGAAAACTTTAACCCCGAAGAGTTCGATCGCTTCCAATTGGGTCGCATCTGGCAAAAACGAGTGTCGGGACTTGAAGCGGTCGCGCAGCATAACAAACTGATGGTTTTGGGCAAACCGGGTGCGGGGAAAACGACGTTCTTGAAACGGTTGGCCGTGCAGTGCAATTTGGGGGAGTTTCAGCCCGATCGAGTTCCCATTTTCATCTCCCTCAAACAGTTTGCTGAAGCTACATCTAAGCCGGGTTTGCTGGCATACATCGTTTGTCAGTTCGCTGAGTGCCAGGTGAACAACTCCCAAGTCGCAGAGGTTCTGTTGCGCCAGGGGAAAGGATTGGTATTGCTCGATGGATTGGATGAAGTTCGGGAAGTCGATCGCGATCGCATCCTAGGAGAAATCCGGGCATTCTCCCAGCAGTTTCACCACTGCCAATTCGTAATGACCTGTCGGATTGCGGCGCGGGAGTATGTCTTCGAGCAGTTTGTGGAAGTGGAAATGGCGGACTTCGACGAAGCGCAGATTGCCGAGTTTTCCCGCAAGTGGTTTCGTGCCAAAGAAGACCCGGTTAAAGCCGAGACGTTCGTAGAAAAACTCAAAGAAAATCAACCCATCCTGGAACTGGCAACCAATCCCCTACTGCTGACGCTGTTGTGTTTGGTGTTTGGGGAATCGGCAGACTTTCCGGCGAATCGTTCGGAACTGTATAAGGAAGGGTTAGACGTACTACTGAAAAAATGGGATGCCAAGCGCAACATCGAGCGCGATCGCATCTATAAAAATCTCTCCCGCAAGCGTAAGGAAGGTCTGTTAAGTCAGATTGCCTTTACCAGTTTCGATCGGGGGGAGTATTTCTTCAAACAAAAAACCGTCGAACGCCAGATTGCCCGCTACATCGACAACCTGCCCGAAGCTAGCACCGACCCGGAAGCTCAACAACTCGAAAGCGAGGCAATTTTAAAGTCCATCGAAGCCCAACACGGCTTGTTGGTGGAACGAGCCAAGGGGATTTACTCGTTTTCGCACTTGACGTTTCAGGAATACTTCACCGCCCAAAAAATCGTTACCAGTCCGGCAGCACAAGCTCTGGAAGCATTGCAAGGCTTGGCGGGTCATATTACTGAAAAGCGGTGGCGCGAGGTGTTTTTGCTGGCTGTGGGGATGTTGGAACCCGCAGATGACCTGTTGCAGTTGATGAAGGGTCAAATTGACAAACTGATGACGGGGGATGAGAAGTTACAGGCGTTTTTGACTTGGGTGGTACAAAAAGCCCAGTCTGTTGATACTCCCTACAAACCTGCCGCAGTCCGAGCTTTTTACCTCTCCCTCTCCCGCAACCTCGACCTCTCCCGCGTCCTCTCCCTCTCCCGCGTCCTCTCCCTCTCCGGCTCCCGCGTCCTCTCCCTCTCCCTCGCCCGCGACCTCGACCTCTCCCTCGCCCGCGACCTCGAC
>NZ_JBRJXU010000029.1:0-11919 GCF_057467645.1 Zarconia sp. | reverse complement strand
TCGGGCGGTTGGCAAGCCTCTTGATGAGCGAAGCGATCGCACTGGCTACATCTGGTTGCTGGGGAGCAAAGTACTTCATCCCTATTCCCCATTCCCCATTCCCCGCCCTCACCGGAAACAGTCTTATCCAAAACTGACGTTAAAAAACCTATACCTGTCAGGTTTCCGAGGTCCCACACCCCACACCTCACATCCCGCGCCTGACGTTATCGCCCTTCAACGTCTTCGCAAGCCGGCTGTCGATGCCAATGTCCCCCCGGAATCCGGACAATCAGTTCCACCTGTCCTTGGCGATTGACGATCCAATCCGTTGCTTCCACCAACGTCTCGGTGGTCTTGAAGACCGGCACGGGTTCGATGCTTTCTCGATTATCCTGAGTTTCCACCGATCGCCAATCCGACCACACCGGACGACTGCGCAGCGGCTGCATCGGATCTTGGGGTAAACCCCCCCGTCCGGTGATAATAAATTGACTGCCTCGATAATCCTCGCAACCCCGAGCCAGCAACCTCGTGGCATCGAGTAACTCGACCGGTAGTGCCACCAAGTCCGCACCGGGTTCGATTTCGGGGGTTTGAATCTCAACGATGCCATTAAACTGGGGACCGAGTTCGGAGGTGGCAGTAATATCGCTTTCAGGGGTGGGCTGTTGTCGAAATTCCGTTCCGAAAAGCCCGAGCGTGGCAATACTCACCTGCCCGCCTTGGTTATCGATCGCATTGGCACTGATATCGCTATTTTCCAGGGCGACGAGGGTTTGAGTCTCGATCGTGATATTGCCTCCGGGTGCGTTGCCCGTGGAATTGGTGGCAATTTGACTTTGGCGGCGTAACTGTAACCCTTCACCGGTGAGGTTAATATTTCCCAATCCTTCTTGAGAGTCGGCGCGCAGCCCACCATTGCGATCGAGCAGAGTCTCCCGTGCGGCGATCGTCAACTCGCCGGCCCCTCCCGTACTCCGACTTTCCACTGTGGCCCGCGCCCCATCTCGAATCACCAGTTCGTCAGTAGAGATCGATAAATCTCCTGCTTGTCCGGAACCTTCGGAAACGGCAAATAAACCGCTGGGAATGCGCGTTCTCGATTCATCGCTAAAGAAGTCCCGTTCGGAAAACTCCCGCGCGGCGATCGAACCTGATAATTCAACGCTCTCGGAGGCACGGATATTGAGATTTCCCCCCCGTCCCCCCCCAAAGGTTCCGGAGCTAATTTGACCGCCATCGCGCACCACCAGTCGTCCCGTCTCGATCTCGAGTATTCCCCCCATCGCATCGAACTCCGCACCGGGATCCCCCGTAAACAGGCTGGTAAAAATATTCGATGGCAAGCCGCTGGGACTGTTCCCCACCACTTGAACTGACTCGGAGGCGCGAACGATCAGGTTGCCAGCATCTCCCATCCCGTCTGTTCCCGAGCCGATCCCCCCCCCGTTGGCAACTCGCAACCGGGCGGTTTCCACGAACAAATTTCCCCCACGTCCCGTCGATCCCTGTTCTGCCGTTGCCGCCAAGGCACTGGCGAAGACTCGATCGCCGATGGTTCGAGTGCCAGTCACCTCCACAGATTCAGTAGCTCGAATCGTCAGGTCTCCTGCATTTCCCGATCCCTCGGTGAAGGTTAAAATTTGCGCGCCGTCGGCAACGATGAGGCGATCGAGATCCAGCAGTAACGCTCCCCCATTTCCCGTCGCCTCAGCATGGGCGATCGTCGCCAAGCAACTGCGACTCATTTCAAAAGACCCAGCTTGCAGGGTTAAAAACCCCGCATCTCCCGCACCGAAGGTATCGGAGGCAATAAGACCTTCATCGGTGAGGTACAGGCGATCGGTCGTCACGTTCAAATTTCCCCCCGCACCGCTTGCGCCGGGTGCAACGGCAGCAAAAATGCTACTGACGAAGGAACCATCTTCAGAAAAACCCGTCACCGCTACCGAGTCTGTGGTTTTGACGCGCACGCCGCCACCGGGTCGATTTCCCAAGGTATCGGCGAGAATTGACGAGCCTTGAGTTACCGACAAGTTGCGAGCGCGCACCTCGATCGAACCCCCGCCATCCCCACTCGCATCCACTGATGCGGCTTCGGATAGGTGAATGTCGCCGAAGGTTTCCGTTCCCTCGTAATCGAACGTCCACCCCTGGCGAGTCGAGGCGATCGCAACGGTTCCCTCTTCAACACTACCGAGTTCGATCTGTCCCCCGGCTGCGGTGAGATTGCCTCCCGAGAGGGCGATGTTTCCTCCCACTAGTGCGATGGTCTGTCCGTCGGGAACTTGTAAACCCACCGGTCGATTGTCGCGAATGGTTGCCAGGTTATCTGCAAAACTGAGGTTGTTGCCGGGTCCGGTTACAAGAATGGGAGCGGTGGGAGAATTGAGCTGTAAGCCCACCGGAACGCTCACGGTGAGGAGGGGATCGGATGTGGGGTTCGTGGCGCTGAAGGTGGCATCATCGGCAAATAGAATTCGATCGGCTGTGCTGGCAAAGAAAGAACCACCAATTTCGAGGCGAGCATTGGGTCCAAAAATCAGACCGTTGGGGTTAATCAGAAACAGATTAGCCGTGCCGTTGGCACCAATTAAGCCGTCAATTTGGGAGCGGTTGCTGCCCGTAACGCGAGTCAGAATATTTTCGATGGCTGGAGCGTTATCGAACAGGGCTTCCCAGCCGGTGGGTAGGGAAAATTCTTCAAAACTATGGAAGAGGTTCGTTCCTGCTACCGTCCCGCCTTCAAGGATGATGCGATTCCCATCGGCATTCACGATCGAAGGATTTGGCAACGTTGCATCGGGTACGATTTGAGCGATCGCCCCAGAAGCGTTTCCCAGCACTAAAATTCCGATCGAAAGCCCACGATCGAACCAAGAGCTGTGGCTTTTTCGGCGGCTGTTCTGGTGCAAAATACCCATCGTCGAGCGCAGAGTTTTTCCGAATTTAATTTTTGAGTATTTTATAGCAGTTTTTTCAATTGTAGTCTTAGGAATGGGGAATCGGGAATGGGGAGTCGGGAATCGGAAACAAAATTTGGGTTTACCTCATCAGACTTAGGATTTCTATCTAAGGAGTCTATTAATTATTAAAAATATTATTGAATGACTCGATTTCTCAATCTGTTTTTAAAACTTTCGATTGTGTAAAACACCCGCACATCGAGCTAGGTAAATTTGCACGATCGGGTCGTTTGGAATTTTATCTAAACAAGTTTGAAAGATTTGTCGAGCTTCTTTCATTCGTCCTAAATGATAGAGTGAAATACCTTGCTCGAATTTTGTTTTCAGTTCTTGCTTGCGGTCTCTTAGATCCGGCGGATCGGCATCAAATACTTCAAAACAAGAAACTTTATCGAGTTTTCCTTTCACTTTGACGCGCTCGATGAGTCGAATGTAATAGCGATCGACATCTTCCAAATTAAAAAAAGTATTGCTGGAAATTAACAGCGGTGTTCGATAAATTTTGGTTAATCCTTCGATACGGGCAGCCAGATTTACGGTATCGCTAATCACCGTACTATCAATGCGGTTTAAACCACCGACGGTTCCTAACATCATCGAACCGGTATTAATGCCAATGCCAATTTTAAGTGGGGGACGATCGGGACGCTGGCGGGTTTTATTGTACTCGGTGAGGCGCTGCAACATGGAAATACCAGCCCGAACAGCACGATCGGCATCCATCTCTCCCCCGAAGAGCGCCATAATTCCATCCCCGATATACTTATCGATAAAGCCATTATTTTCAACAATAGCTGGCTCCATACGCGATAAATACGCATTAATAAATTTAAAGTTATCTTCGGGTGTCATTTGCTCCGATAGGGTCGTAAAATTGCGAATATCGGCAAACAAAATTGACATTTCTTGTTCGACGGCATGACCGATTTTGACATCGACAATACTGTCGTATCCCAACAAATTCAAAAATTGATGGGGTACGAAACGACCGGCAGCATCAGCGAGTTGAAGTTCCGCCTTTAAGGCTTCGTCAAGTTCTAGATTTAATTGAGAGAGTTCTCGTAAAAACTGTTTGTGTTCGGCTTGAGCGTTTTGGCGTTCGGTGATATCGCGAAATGCAGCGATCGCGTAATCGACATTGCCCTCGTCATCGAAAATCGGCGTTCCCCAAGATTCCAGAGGTACCGTGCGATCGCCCACGCGCAAATCGATATCATCCACCGACGAGGTTTCCCCATGTAAGGCTCGCACGATCGGTTGTTGTTGGGGCGGGTAATATCGATCGGTTCCCGCGAGATAAAGGTTGTAAACCGGGGATATATCCTCGGGAGAAAGATTGGCAAGCGCCCCTTTTCCGAGTAACTGTTCGATGCGTTGATTGACATAACAGGGTTGACCCCGTGCGTCCAGAACGGCTACCCCAACAGGCATCGCTTCGAGAAATTGGTTCAATCGTCGCTGACTTTCAGCGCGAGTTTTGTGGCTGTCGTAGCGTACGATGGCGATCGCTGCACTCACCGCCGCTACCGCCGGGGACACGACCGGTATCCACCATCCCTGTAAAAATGCCCCATACCCGATCGCCATCGGACTCGCAGCTACCAGAGGCAATCCCACCATTAATGGCAGCCACGATCCCCGAGCAGCTTTGGGGGTTCGGAAATGGGGTTTTTTCAAGACGAAGAGTGCAACCGTAGCCCCCAATCCCGACCACAGGAACACCCACAACCATTCCATCGGTTCCGATCGCACGCGAATCGAAGCACGTCCGTCAAGAGCCGCACTGATGATATGGCTGGCTAAATTCGCGTGAATAATCACCCCCGGCATCCGTTCCGGGCTGCGAATGAGATTGCTGCTGTAGGGCGTAGGGTATCGATCGTTGAGACTTTGGGCCGTCGAACCGATGAAAACCAGGCGATCGCGCATCAGTTCCGGCGACACCTCACCCCTGAGA
The DNA here is from genome assembly GCF_057467645.1 of Zarconia sp. Lineage (NCBI taxonomy): Bacteria > Bacillati > Cyanobacteriota > Cyanophyceae > Oscillatoriales > Zarconia > Zarconia sp. The sequence goes on along the minus strand of NZ_JBRJXU010000029.1, from coordinate 7,014 downwards.
ACCTCCCGCACCGAAACCCGCCGGAAGCGATCGATTTTTCCTCGGTAGTTCAACAAAATCTGATACCCCCCCACGTTCGCGCGCGCGTAGCCACCATCGTTGGACTCCAGCGGTCGAAACTCGGCACGACCCAACTTCAGGTGCTGTTTCGCAGCATCGATGGCTTCGAGGCGAATCCCTTCCGCTTCGAGGTACATCAAGCTCAACCGCACCCCCAACCCCAATTTGAGTCGATCGTGACGGTCGTAGTGAGAGAGCAATCCCCGGCGAATTTTGCCATCGGCATCGAGAATCAAATCCGCTAACCCCACCCGATCTGCTCGAGCTAACGTTGGGGGAGGCGCAACCGGTTCTCCGAGGGCTTTCTCCACACCAATCAGATTCTCGGTGGAAGCCATCACCTCCACCCAAGCCTCGTGACCCGGTTCTTCGGGTAAATCTCGATAGATGTCTAACCCAATCGCGCGGGGTTGGTAGCGATCGATGGCTTCAATTAACTCGGCCATTACCCCATCTGGAAGGGGCCATTCACCGATTTCGGCCAGATCTTCTTCTTCTATGGCGACGATCGTGATGCGTTCGTCAATGGGTTCGGGGGGACGCCACAGGAAGAATCGATCGAACGTCGCCCACTCCAAAAGCTGGAAGATTCCGGTATAACCCAGAAGGACGATCGCGCCAGCCACACTGGGAACTGTGACGAGAATCCCTCGCCAATGCCAAATTCGAGAGATCGACTTGGACGACATTCGTTTTCTCCACCTGGATTCGGAAAGGGTTTTCCGGCTTGAGCTTTGGGGTTGGGAAACTCAGCAACCAGCCAATCGGTCGCATCCATCGAAGACTTTCGCCCCTCGACTCCAATCGAGAGAGGCTCGATGCCCATTACGTTATCGCTGTTGGAGTCGCGGACGCAACTTCCTTTACATTACTCCAAATTCAACGGAGGTTTACTCGAAATTTCCTCGAGACCGACAGAATCGAGAAAATCCATCCACACCATTTCGATGGCTTCATTTTCCGGTTGCGATCGCCGCATTCGATCGAGAATGGCTACGGTATCGTACCACAGCCCGGATTGACCGTAGAGCGCCGCTCGTTCCAAGGGAGTCATGCGATCTCCCAATTCCACAGTTTGAGGAATGCGGCGGATTTTTCCCGTGGCGATGGGGAAATCCGTTTGTACCGGTTCGCATAAGAGACCCAGCGACCATTCATAAGTTTGCTCTAGTTCCAGTGGCGGTGCATCGGCAGGCAGGGCGATGCTGACTACACCATCGGATTGCGTCAGCGTCAGGGTTTGCTGATAGACGGTTTCCCCTGTTTTATCTTTCAAGCTAAAGAAAGCGTTCCTGGCTGAGGTGGGCGGTACGTAAGCCAAGACCGTCGGATGAGAGGCCAGGGTCAGTCCCGTTCTCCTATCTTCGGGCATCAGGGCTTTCATCGAGATGGGAGTGGATTCATCGGCGTGACACTGACGATCTGCCGGACGGGACGCACCTCCGGCGGAATCATCCAGGCGCTCGTCCGTGGGTGGCTCGAAGGTGACTCGAAACATGGGTTCGACCTGTCCGAGAACCGCTGGGGTCAGCCCTGAGAGCATCCCTCCTACAGATGCAGACAGAACCAGTATGGAAAAGGTTTTTGAGAAAAATCGAGGGTGGGCAATCACGACAAACAGCCTCCAATATTAGTCTTGAAGCGAATACAAAGCCTTGAGAGCTTAAATTGAGTTCTGAATCGTGGGAGTCCGAAATTACCTCAACTTTACAGTCATTCACTCGTACGATCCGGAACATCGATCGAGGCGAGAGAGAGATTTGGATAGCTGCGTATTCTGGTAGCGAGGGAGATGGTTGCAGCTTTCACGAATGCTTTCTTAGGTTTTACATTTTTTGTACGATAAGTTGACATAGCTTCGCCCTATAGCTTAAATCTACCACGACTTGAAACCCCTGTAAACTCGTTCGTTAATTGCCCGATTTTCCCCAAGTTTCGGTGGAGATTTTGGCTTCGCGACACAATTTTGGCAGGGCGCTCGCACAGGAGGAAATTCGAGGGGAATTTTCGAAATGGCAGTTGTAGTTATCGCTGTCGCGGCGGTTGGTTCGGGCCATGACCCGATGTCCTAACGATAGTGGCGAGTTAGTACCACAAAAACCAACATCTGACTGCGATCGAGATCGATGTTGTATCAAATCTTTATCACCTTCAATACCAACTTCGATCGCACCACCCGCTGATGAAAATCCCAAAGATAGAAGAGTACGCCTTGCCAACGCAACAACAATGAAGTCATCCTACCGTCGTGCATCCTACGAATCTAGCCCTCACAAAATCGATACATTAGACTTTAAAACGATCGCTACGTATCGAGGCGCAAACTACGTCGTTCGCCGTCCGATCGCCCAGGCTGTATCGAAGAAGTAAAAGTGACACGATCGAAAAATTATAATTTTTCAAAGATCGATTCTGCTTTCTCTCAAAGATAACATCACCACATCTCTTGACTTGCCAACTTTGCGATATGTATATCTTTGCGGTTCGTTGAAATCGAACTTCTGTTAAAAACTGCGATAAATTCTCCTGACAGCTTTTTTTGAGCTGTCATTTTTTTTACGTCAGTTTTGGAGAAGACTGTTTCAGGTGAGGGCGGGGAATGGGGAATAGGGAATGGGGAATAGGGAATGGGGAATAGGTGTGATATCAAGTTCGGATAATTCGTTACAATTAGGGGCAATTGCTAAACTTTGGCTCTAACTCTCTCCCAAAGCCCCCAAAGCCCCCGAAGCCCCCGAAGCTCACCTTCACGAGTGTCCTAATTGCAAGGCGCGACAGCTATATTACGCTGTTTTAAAAAAGCGAATAATCTCCCGAACGTTGTCGAGAAACTGACTGTCGGCAGTGAGTTGGGCGATCGCATTTTGGGCATCTCGCGCCAGACGATCGTGCTCGGCTTGGTTGGTAGCGCGCAGGTCTTCGTGAGCCGTTGCTAATCGGGATAAATCGTTACGCAGAGCATCAAGCGATCGCATTTGAGAGTTAGCAAAAGACCCATCTTCTTCGGGATCGAGTTGCGATTCGAGACCCTTGCAAACCTCTTCCAAACGAGTCAAACGATGGCGCACTTCGACGATATCTTCGCGGGGATAGCGCAACTGTTGACCGATATCGCTCAAGCGCTTCGTCAAATATTGATAGAATGCGATCGCCGGACGCAACGCCGTAAACAGCAGCGTCGCCCCAGAGCTAATGTAACCGATCTGGCTAATCCCCGTTGCGGCTAAAGCATACAATCCCATTGCAGATAAGACGTGCAAGGCAATCGCCGCCCAAAACGCCCGCCGCGATACTAAACTCGCGTATTCCACTTGGCGATCGTCTACATCAATCCCCTTGTCCCCAGACTCCACCGCACTCACCAGCACCGCTTTCGCCTCAAAATGAATATTCCAGGGAACGGTGACGATAATCATCAACCACCAAAAACTCGCCGCACCGATAATCCAATCGAGAAAACTGCCCGTGGGAATCTGCAACCAGTGCAGAATGCCAAAGGAGAGCAAAACGAGGATAACCAATCCAACCGTAAAACTGACAAAATTACCAATGTCTCGGGAGTTCATCATCACCACCTGCGAGAGAGTTTCTGTTTCGATGGTGACCGAACTCCGCTAAATTGAGAGGACATAGGGGACAGTTCACCATTAGGGCTGCAATTGCAACAGCGCTTGCCAATCTTGCAGCGCCCCCTGCGTCCACAGCCAATTTTGAGCCAGGGCATCGGGTGTAAACTTATCCGGTGCGGTTGTCAGGACTTTTTGGCGCAGTTCGATGGCTTTGGCGAGTTGTTGTTTTTGGTTACCGCCGGCATTACCCCCAGCGCGGGCAGATTTCATCAGCGCCAGCGCTAACCCCGCCTCCACTTGCAACGCCATCTCCGAATTGGGGGCAAAGGCAACGGGTTGTCCGGTTCGTTCGTCAACGGAGACCCCCCGTTCGATCGTTTCTCGCGCCAACATCCAACTGCCATAAGCGCGATCGAACTTATTTTGTCCGTAGTACGCCCATCCCAACGCCTGCCGGTAGCGGACGGAATTGGGTCGATCTTTGAGGCTGCTTTCCCAATACCGGCTGACATCATCCTGGGCAAAGAACGGATCGCCGGTTTGAATGAACTGCCACGCCATGCGTCCTTGGAGGAAGAGAATTCGACTTTCGTTAAGGGATTGGGTGGGTACAGTTTCGAGGGCAGCTTTAGCTTGGGGGAGGGCATTGCGATCGAGCAGTGCTTCCACCGCCAGCGCTCCATTATTGAGATTTCCTGCGGTAAATTGTTCGATCGCCGTTGCGGTGACGACACCGGTTTCCGCGCTGGCTAACCCATCGGCATTGAAGGGTTCGGGATCTCGATCGGGGTTGGGTGTTACTTCTGGCTGCGGCGAAACCCTCGTCTCTGGTGGTGGAATTTGTCGGTAAACGACCGTTCCCACCCCCAAAACCGCCAGGGCGATCGCTCCAGCAATCGGCAGCCACCCAATTTTCGATCGCGATCTTGGCGTTTTCGGAGTGGGGTCTACCGGTACTTTGGCAATTTCCGAAGGGGTTTGGGACGCTTCACGGGTGGAAACCACAGCCGAATCGAGACTGGGGGCAGACAAGGGAGGTGGGGGAGGAATGTTTGTCAATTCCCCATCGGGTTCGGGGGTTTCTTCGGTCTCTACGTCTTCCGCTTCTGGGGGTGGGGTGGGAGATTTGGGGGGTGCTAATTCTCCGAGTAACTCGGCAACGATGGCTTTAGCATCGTCCTCTTCATTACCGGCGATCGCATCATCGACCATCACGTCGGGATATTCGAGTTCTTGGAGTGCCCCTTCAAGATCGAGATCGTTCATCGAGTTTCCCAAATCCAGGGTAGGGACGACGGGATTGGGGGGAGTATAATTTTCAGGTTCCGTCAGTTCTCTGGTGCCGGACTGGCGAATTAAGTAGCCATCGAATGCCGGGTGCATGTATAGAACCGGCAGCGCCCAATACAGCTGATGGGAACCGTAGGAAGAAATCAGTCCCTGCCGGGCGCGACTCAAACTCAAATCCACGGGATGCCCCTGGTTGAGATTGCGATAAAAGAGTCGCGTCAGGTGAAGTGCTACCTCGTCGGGAATTGATTCAGCCATGGCTAATACGGCGGGAATCCCCCGCTTCACCAGGGCTTGTGAGAGGTTTCCTTCCCCGCTGGGTAGGGCTTCTCCCGTCCGCAGATAGGCGCCGCGACAGGAGTTGAACACGGCCATCTGAATGCCGTTATTTACCAGCAACCCCGCCAAATCGTCGCCGCTGAGGGGTTCGGCGCGCCCGGTTTTGCTATTAACCAGATACACCGCACCCCCCGAGTTGCCGAGATTGCTGTGACCGGCGTAGTGTAAGACTTGATATTGTCCCTGTTCGAGGGCGTGAGTGAGAGTTGCGCGATCGGGCTGTTCGAGAATCGTCAGGTCGATATCGGCGATACTGCCAGTATCCGATCGACCGTGGAGTTCTCGTTGCAGTTCCGTGGCTTCTTGCCGCAGTTCGAGACTTTCGCGATCGGTCGGTGCGGCCACCACCATCAAAATCCGCAGAGTGCGAGTCGCCAAGGTTGGGGAGTCCGGAAGCGGGGGAGACGGCAAACCGTTGGTATTCGGCCAGTAGCGGGAGAAGAGAACCTCAGTTCCCGTGGCGAGGGTGCGATAGCCATCGTGGAGAACTTCCCACGGCAGGCGCGGCAAGCGATTGCCTTTGAGTCCCAACCGCAATCGTAACTTCTGTCGTTGGTTTTGGGCGATCGCCTGGGCCATCATCCAGCTATCGCGCAAACTGTCTTGAAAGAGAGCATCGTGCAGTTCTTGACCCAACGTGACGAGGTTGAGAGTGGGTGGGGCTGGGTTTTCGGCGGATTCTCCGAGATATTGGCGCGACGGGTTGCCCTGCAGCAGTTGCGACAGGGGATCGTTCATCAGTTGACGGGCGATCTCCAACCATTCATCCAGCGGCCAGCTAATTTGCTCCTCTGCAACGGGAACGCCGGGCAGTGGATGCTCGGTGCGGACTAAATATTCATCCACCCCAACGGGGGTGACGGAGATATGGAATTCCTGAGTCACAACCCTCTTTGCACTCCTGCTGGTTCTGGCTCCCAACGGCTTCAATGGCGATCGGGTAAAATTGGGCATACTTCTCTAGCGTAATCTAGAGTATCGGGCTTCGGATACTTTGGCGAGATCGAGCGGAACGAACGAAGCGGGAGATCGTTGCGAACGACTACGATCGTCTTATGGCAAACGTGGTAACAGAAGCTAGATTGACGACCTCAGTATTGCTGACTCTGTAAAGGTTTTGATTGTGCCAATTTTCGGCTCGGGGTTGGAATCGATCGAGGGTGACCACCGAGCAGCATGAGGACGAATTACGTATTATTGTAGCCACATTTTTGAGTTTGTCTTGTGTGGCGTTTTCTTCGATCGGGACGGGTTGCAACACTCTGTGGGAGTCTAACGAAAGTCTTCTTTGAGGGGAAAGCCAAAATGTCCGGATGGGGATTGGGGGCATCGGGAGAGAGTAATGGTAGATGCACCCTGATTCTTACTTTTCCAGCTCATACGGGCTGGATTTTTTTTGTCCAAAAATAGAAAACGTTCCGGATGGGGATTGAATGCTCGCGGAAGCAGTAATAGGTAGATGCACCCTGATTCAATACTTTCCCAGCTCTTTCGGGCTGGATTTTTTTTGTCCAAAAATAGAAAACGTTCCGGATAGGGATTGAATGCTCGCGGAAGCAGTAATAGGTAGATGCACCCTGATTCAATACTTTCCCAGCTCATCAGAGCTGGATTTTTTTTGCCTGAAAATCGGGAAATGTTCCGGATGGGGGTTCGATGGTATCGGAAATCGTAATGGTAGATGCACCCTGATTCTTACTTTCCCAGCTCATCAGAGCTGGATTTTTTTTGCCTGAAAAAGGGAAACGTTCCGGAT
>NZ_JBRJXU010000028.1:0-72048 GCF_057467645.1 Zarconia sp. | reverse complement strand
GGTAGTCCTCGATGAGGAACTCGTAGAAGAGCAACCGGTCGTTCTCGAAGAACCCGACATCTTTGATGAAGACGCTCTCGAAGGCGAAACCTCGATCGAAGTTCTCGAAGAATCCGAAGCTGAAGTCTTAGATGAGAAAACGGTGGAAGTTGAAACTCTACCGGTAGTCCTCGATGAGGAACTCGTAGAAGAGCAACCAGTCGTTCTCGAAGAACCCGAACCCATCGGGGAAGAACAAATGGATAATATCGAAACCATCGAGATCCAACTTCCCGATTTGGGTTTGTATCCGACTGTTCCCCGAGGATTGGATATGCCGGAATTCTCCGAACTCGAAGGGGAAATCGATGCCATAGAAACAGGTTTAGAAACGAGTCCAGCTCAACTCGATCGAGATATTCTCGAAGAGATACCCGCCGAGGAAGGAAATCCCGAACCCCTCGAGACTCCCATGGAGGAAATCGAACTCCTCTAAAATAATGGGAATCCGCTAGATATCCCGCAGCAAAACCCAAAGATGAAAATCGGCGCGTCCTCCATCCCCAATCCGATCGCTTCCTTAATCCCCAAACTTTCCGTCATGGATCGTTACATCATCAGCGAGCTGATCGGGCCATTTTTCTTCGGTGTGGGAGCGTTTTCTTCCCTTGGCGTTGCCATCGGAATTCTATTCGAGTTGGTTCGAGAGCTGACGGATGCGGATATTTCCCTCGCCATCGCACTGCAAGTTTTTTTCCTCCAACTCCCCTACTACCTTTCCCTATCTCTGCCGATGTCGATGCTGCTGGCGGCTCTTCTGGGCTACAGCCGACTTTCGAGCGATAACGAAATCACGGCCCTGCGCAGTTGTGGGGTGAGTCTCTACCGGCTGGTGATGCCAGCCATTATCGCTGGAGCGATCGTCACTGGGATTACCTTTACCCTCGATCAGGTGGTGGTTCCCACGGCTCATTACCAAGCCACTATTCTTCTCGATCGCGCTCTCAAAGGAAAAGAAACGATCTTTAGCGAGCGGAACATCGTCTTCCCCCAGTTTCAGAAAATCGAACGGGATGGCGATCGCGTCAATACTCTGGTGCGTCTGTTCTACGCAGAAGAATTCGATGGGGAAACCATGCGGGGGTTGACGATTTTGGATCGATCGAATCCCGAATTCAACCAACTGGTACTGGCGGAATCGGCGACTTGGAATACCACCGATAATATTTGGGATTTCGCCGACGGGGTCATCTATCTCATTGCCCCCGACGGTTCCTATCGTAATATCATCCAGTTCGATCGCCATCGATTGCCTCTTCCTCGCGACCCCCTAGATTTTGTCACCAGCGATCGCGACTACATCGAAATGAATCTCGTCCAAGCCCTACAACGGCTCGAAGTACTCAAACTCAGCGGTCGGGAGAAGAAAATTCGCAAGCTGGAAATCCGCATCCAACAAAAGCTAGCATTGCCTTTTGCCTGTCTGGCATTTGCCATCATGGGGGCAGCTTTGGGAATCAAACCCCAACGTACGAGCAAAGCTACAGGTTTCGGCATCTGCGTGGTGATGATTTTTACGTACTATTTACTGATGTCCATCGGTGATGCCCTGGGCTTGAGCGGAGTTCTACCCCCGTGGATGGCTGCGTGGTTGCCGACGATGTCGGGGTTGGCGGCCGGATCGTTTCTATTGGTTCGCGCCGCGCGTCAGTAGACGCGAGATGGATGCTCGTAGGTTGACACTCCCCCACTTAAAAGGTGGGGAATTCTTGGTTCTATGACCCGGACTTACTCAGTACCATTTCTGAGACCGAACAGAGGTCTAAGTCTCCCCAAGCGTTAGTTCCCGTATGCCCTACGGTACGTAGCCCTTTTATGAGGATGTTTCGGGCTGCATTTTCATCTCGATCCAAAACACAGCCACACTCACAAAGATGAGTACGGGTTGAAAGTGACTTCTTGACCCTCTTGCCGCATTCCGAACAGTCCTGGCTGGTGTAAGCGGGTGGGACTGCTACGGTGACTTTTCCGAACACTCTCGCGAAGTATTCGAGCCACACCCGGAACTGATACCAGCCAGCGTCACTAATGGATTTGGCTAGTGTGCGGTTCTTGACTAAATTGCGGATGGCTAAATCTTCAAAAGCGACCAAATCGTTAGATAGGACGACGCACCGTGCGAGCTTTACCGCATGGTCTTTACGTTGCCTTTGAATTTTGAGATGAAGGCGTCCGACTTTCATGCAAGCCTTGCGTCTGTTGCTGCTTCCCTTGTGCTTTCGGGATGCCTGACGCTGCAACAGCTTTAACCGTTTTTCAGACTTCCGGTAGTTGCGTGGGTTGGTTGCAACATCACCATTGGAATCGGTGTAGAACTCTTTGAGTCCGACATCTAATCCGATAGCTCGTCCGGTGGGTTCTACGTCCTGTTTGCGGTCGCACTTAATCCCGAACTGAACGTAGTAACCATCGGCTCGACGCACCACCCGTACCCGCTTGATATCTTTCTTGGGATTGTAGTAACCCAAGTCTCGGGAGCCGAGAAGCTTGAATTTTCCCGCCTTGAAGCCATCGGTAAACGTGATGTACTTGCGATCGTCGCTGAGTTTCCACCCTGACGTTTTGTACTCAACCGAAGCCCGTCGCTGATTTTTCTTGAACCGGGGAAACCCTTTGTTCCCTGGCTTTTTCTTCTGGCTCCGTCGCCAATCCGAGGGAACCTCGGAGGCGGCGGTGCGCTTTTTGCAGCGATCGAAGAACCGAGAGATTGAACCCCAAGCACGTTCGGCATGAGCCTGCCTCGCCATTGAGTTTAGCTGTTTCGCCCAAGGAAATTCGGGGTTGTCAGCTAAGACTTTGCAATAGGTGTTTAGGTCGTATTTGCCAATGCCTTTGTTGTCCATCCAGTAGCGGAGGCACGAATTACGAATGAATAGACCCGTGCGAATGGCTCCATCGAGTGCATCGTATTGCTCGGGCTTGCCTTTTAGTTTCATTTCGTAAATCAGCATGGTGCGCGATCTGAGCTCCAATCTCCCTTAGTTTGTGCTGGTCTATCCAGCATAAGACTAGAGCTGGTGACAGTTCTTCGATTGACTGCGGTTAAAACCCCTTTACCACTCGCCTACATCCCTCAGTTGAAACGCGGGGGTTTTGGCTTGCTCTCTTTTTAGATAAAATTAAGAGAGAGTCAACGTTTCAATTTATTTCTCATCTGGCATTCTCACTCCCATCTCCACTAACATTTCGATCGCCCTCTAACTTACTCGTTAGTCTTCTCTTAACACTGGGCTCGATCGACATCGAAACTCCAAACGTTGCCTCCTCAAACGTTTTGCCCTCAAACGTTGCGATTATCACTAGCCCCCAGTTAAGCTCATGTCTGCGCGATATTCACCGGCATCAGTTCGTTCTCTCAAAGCAAAATTCCGCACGCTACTCAAACCGAGTATTTGGACCTCCGCAGTTGGCGTATCGCTGATGTTGGTCTTAGGGTGGCAGTCCGTTAACTATCTGAAAAATCAAGAAAATGCAGCCACGGAAGAGGAATCGGTAACCGAAACCCCCGAACTGGCCGACACTTTATCCTCTGAAGAGAGTCAAATCGCCGCCGATATCGAGAGTTCCGACCTATTGCAAGAACTCTTCGAGCAAGAGCCAGAGGCGATTCCTACCCCCATCGCCAATACTCGATCCGATCGAGACGAACCCCGAGGTTTATTCGATCGTGTTGCCGCAGAAGGCATCGATACCGCTGATGTTCTCGATCGCTTTTCCGTCGGGGCACCCTCTAGGAGAATAGCTCCCCAAAATTCGAGTGGAGGAACTCCCCCTGGAAATTGGGGTGCGAATACCTCGACCCTCGAAACCGACGAGAGCGACGCTGAAAGTAGCAATGCTTATACTAGTCCGGTGCTGCCTAACGTCCTCCAAGCTGCGATCGATCGGGCAAACGCCAATCCCGCAGCATCGGGTTCGACTGCATCTGTGGAGGCGACGCCATCCCCGAGTGGGTTAATTTCTCCCGCACCGACGCCTCCAGAGACCTCCAGTATCGCTCCCACTGTCGCGCAACGATGGGACCAACAATTTATTAATTCCGGACAGCCTCAACCCACGCTTCCCACGGGCGCCAACTCGGCATTTTCCCAAGGGGCGAGTGCACCCCAATCTCCGTATTCGAGCCGAAGTGGTTCGAGTTTAATCGATTTGAAGCGGTCTTCCTCTGTCGTACCCGCCCCCACTCAAACCAATGGGTATGCAACTCCGGGTTTGGGAGGCACTGGCAATCTTTCCACAGCCACTCCCGTTACCCCAGGAAGCTACAACAACGATACGCCATCTTTCAATAACTTCCCCACCACAACGGCTCAACCCACAGTCCCCTACGCCGATCCCTATGCTTCGTCTGCCAACAACTTGCAAGGATTCGAGCAACAGCAACCCGAACCCCTACCGTCTTTTGCCTTAGACACGCCGATTCCCGGTCGTTATATTGGCGGCGGAGAAATTAATACATTTGCGAATCCGTAGAGGGGAGTGAATCGGCGCGATCGCAGATTGACCCAGAAATTGGGATGGTTACAGTTTTGGTAACCCGAATCCGGTCTATCGTCGATTCCCTCTATTCTAAAAAAACCTCATGTATCGAACCCAGGCAGCCCAGTATTGTGCTGCTTTTTTGTGCGTTTAAGAAAAATATGAAAATATCTAAGATTTCTGTCTACCAAGTCACTTTACCCCTAGAGCATCCTTACCGACTATCAGGGGGTCGATTATATTGTGACCAACTCGATTCCACCATCGTTGCCATCGATACCGATGAAGGCATCCGAGGCTGGGGAGAAGGATGCCCGTGGGGTTCGACTTATTTACCTGCTTTTGGACGGGGTATTCGGGCCGGTATTGAAGAACTCGCCCCCCAATTGCTCGGACTCGATCCCAGACGCACCGACTCGATCTACCGAACGATGGACATTGCTCTACCGGGTCATCCCTATATCAAATCAGCACTGGATATGGCTTGTTGGGATATTCTGGGTAAAGCAACGGAGCTGCCCCTTTGCGAGCTTTTTGGTGGTCGTATAAATGAACCCGTGACCATCCAAAATTTTGTCTCGACAGGTACGCCAGAGGAAATGATTAAATCGATTCAATCGGGGCAAGAAAGAGGCTACACTCTCCATACTTGTAAGATTGGGGCAGATGTGGCTCTCGACATTGAACGAATCAAGACAGTTAGTTCTTATTTACCCGGCAATGAAAGTGCTACTTTCGATGTGAATCGAGCTTGGCTGATGGATGAAGCGATACGAGTGATGAATGCAGTTAAAGACGATATTTGTTATTTTGAAGAGCCTTGCGAAACTTATGAGGAGTCTCTTCAAGTGCGTCGAGTGACTTCTCATCCGATTATTTTGGATGAATGTATTCAGCGCTATGGGGATATTGTTCGCGCTAACGCCGATTGTGCTTGTGAGGCGATCGGTCTAAAAGTTTGTCGCGTGGGGGGGTTAACTAAGGCCAAACGCATCCGAGATTTCTGTATGGAAAGAGGGATTCGGATGAATATTGAAGAGACTGGAGGGAGTATCATTGCAGATACGGGAGCGGTGCATCTGGCTCAGGCAACTCCGCGAATATTTTTGCGAGGAACTTTGTTATGCCACGATCTATCGACTGTTGATACAGCGACAGGTGGCGCTCGTAATCTAGGGGGTAAAACTTTTGCTCCAGAAGTTCCGGGATTGGGTGTAGAGCCGAAAATGGATGTTTTGGGTGAGGAGATCGCAGTGTATGAATAACAGGTTTGTATGCAATCATTATTGATTTAGGCGAGATGTTGCAAATATGGACAAGTCGTTAACGATCGCCGCTCTCTTTGTAGGGTTCTCCATTACTCAATGCGATCGCCAACGATATCGCTTCCGTGGTTTCGTAGAAATCGAGATATAGCAGTGAAATTTCATTTTCATCCGCCGTCGAATCTACAAATCGATCGAGAATAATCGAAATCAAATCTTCATTGGCAATCTCACTTAAATCCTTCAGTGAAAACCAGGGAAACTTGTTCCCTGCATTGTTTAATCCGGCAGCAACGGCTTTCAGGGCAATGGCGATCGGGATTTTCGACGGGTTAGACATCAACGAATCGGCATAGCGATCGAGGGCTGAGGTTAACGTCAAAACAATGCGTTTGAGTACGTCAGAAACACTCGGCGTGAGGGTCATGTATAGGGCAAAAGGAAGCCCTTTTTCCCGCGCGATATCGAGCTGCTCGCGCTGGGTTTTCAACATTTCATCTTTATCGGTCGTATGGGTGTAGTAGCCGTACAGCACCTCATTGTCGGGACCGCTGTCGGGGGGACTGTATTCACCGGGCCAAAACACCCGATCGTCCGATTGGGCATTCACCAGAATCACCCGAGATTTCGCTTCGCCATCTTGAGCAATAATTTGCCGGTAAGTGCGATCGAAAAGATGATTTTGAATCTGACCGTTGGCATCGGTTTCTCGCCAGTAAGCGTAGTCTTGCAATGCAGTTTTGACGAGATTTGCAAATTCGGGATATCGAGAGCGATCGAACCCTTGATAGTGACCCATAGTGATATAAACTATTTCCCCTTGAGTCGAGTTCAAAAACTGGCGAATCTCTCCTAAAACTTCGGTCATTTTAATGCCAACTAAACCGTGATAGGAGTAATATTCATCCTCATCGCGATTGTAGTAAATTCGCAGATCGAACCCGCGAATGCCTTCCTCTAACTGCTCTAAAATACTTTTATGGGTTGTCATGGAAAGGTCTTTAATCGTCGGTAATACCTCGTTTTTAAGCCAGGTTGCTGGATTCATCACGCTTTGAATCGCCGGGATACGGGAGAGTTCCGCTTCAATGCGATCGAGCAGTTCTAAAATCGCTTTGGTCTCTGGGGTGGGGGGTATGGTGAGGCGATCGGTCAGTTCGTAGGTGGCGGTATCGTGGGAGGTCGGCAAACAAATCTGTTTCAGCGGTTTGCCATGAATGTTCGGACTCAATGCCATCCAATTTTTTAAATCGTATTGGTAAGTGTAAAAAGCCACTTTATCGTAAACCCACCCCGCACCAAAATCAGAACTCGTTGTCAGAAAAAAGCGCCATCCATAGGGACCGACGGTATGATATTGATAGACCGGAATCGTACCCGGCTGCTGAGTTTCCCAGGCAAAAAATACAACTTTTTCGTGAATCCAACCCGCACCCACATTAGGATTGGTAGAAAAGAAGAAGCGCCAGCCATAACTGTGGGCGGTATGATACTGATGAACGGGAATTGTTCCCGGTTGTGGGGTTTCAGAAGCAAAAAATGCAATTTGGTCGTAAATCCATCCCAAACCGACACTGGGATTGGTGGAAAAGAAGAATCGCCAGCCATCTTGATGAACGGTATGATATTGGTGGATAGGAATTAAATTAGAATTTGACATCCTTAAAGTTTTAAATATTTTGAGTTTATTTGAATCGAATCGATCGAACCAGACACATATTGTTTCGCTCTATTTTTCGGTTTGAGTATACAAATCTCTGCCTCTATTATCGATGTTGGGAGGCGCTCGAATCTAGGATAAATCGAGAAATCGATCGGGACAACCGTAAAAATTGATGGTATAACGATCGATAGCTCTCCCGATCGAGGAATATTGCGATTGTCACTACCACGAGTTCGCCAGCACGTTAACCCCCTCAGCCAAAAATACCAGCAACCCATCGAACCTCCCTGCTGGGAGAAAATTTACCCCAATCCCAATCAACCCCTCCACATCGATATTGGTTGCGGACGGGGTCGCTTTTTGTCTGCACTGGCCCCCTTACAAGCGGATTGGAACTTTTTGGGATTGGAAATTCGAGAAACCCTCGTTAAAGATGCCAATATACGGCGAGAGGAAGCGGGAGTTCCTAATCTTTACTTCTTATTTTGCAATGTCAGCCACGCACTGCAACCGATTTTAGCCACCTTACCCGATCGCATTTTAAAACGGGTGACGATTCAATTTCCCGACCCCTGGTTTAAGAAGCGCCATCAAAAGCGGCGAGTGGTTCAATCGAGTTTGGTGGAAATTCTGGCCACCTATCTCGTTCCCGGTGGGGAGGTGGTGTTGCAGTCGGATGTGGAATCTGTGGCTGAAGAAATGCGCGATCGCTTTTCGGCACACCCCGTCTTTGAATGCACCTCGACGGAGTGGCTAGCGCACAACCCCCTTGAGGCTCCCACAGAACGGGAAATGGTGACGCTGAGTAATGGAGAACCGGTGTATCGAGTGATGTTCCTGCGCACTTGAGGATGTTGGTTCGATTTGCGCTCCGACTTTTATTCCTTGTGCATCGCGCTTTCGTACATACTGAACCTGCATTATTCATGAGCTGCATCGGAAAATATCCCTCTTCTGTCACTCTCCGGTTTTTCGTATGATTCGTAATTTTTCCGGACTATGTATATTGGGCAATGTAGCGTCTGACGATTGTATTTTGACCCAAAAAACACTCTCGCACAATTACGACGATCGAAAAAGCCGGCGATTTTCTACCAGATCTACGCTCTAGCACACCCGAAAATATAAGGCTTTTCGGAGAGTAATAGAAGAGGGATATCTCTGGAAAAAGTGACAACATCAAAACCATATCGATTGTCTTCTCGCTCAGAGCTTCGATCGTCACATTACGAGACTCAGGAGTCACGCTAACCAGAATTTATATCCAAGTCAAAATACTCAAATGAAGTGCGATCGCAAATTCGAGATCGAAACTTTTGAGACGACAGTAATTCTACTTACTGGATGTCGTCAGGTCAGGTGATGTGAAAATCGAACGAGCATCCCTCAGCTACTGGTTTCCAAATATTCTTCACCGATATTCGTATTAGTTTGGAGTCAAGCTAACCTTGCCCAATTTCGATCGGGAATCTCCAAATTTATGACAAAAAAAAATAGGCTTGTTACATTTAACAAGACCTATTTTGACTTGGGGATGAGCAGATGTTTCTAGAGTGTTTGCTGGTTATCTGGCATTGATGCGAGTGCAATGAATTGCGCTTTCACATCGTTGTTTTTAGAATGACATATCCTTCCTCAAAGGCGCTAGTCTTTGTTCGGGATCTTTAATAACACAACATATATCATGGAGCTAATATAAAAAATTGATAAAGCCCGTGGTTAATATTTTCGTCAGCCAGCTTAGTTCGGGATCGGACAGTTTCCACTTTGGGAGGGGTGTTGGGTGTCGGGTGTGGGCAAAATTCATCTCTCTTGTCTTCCCTCACCGCGTCTCCCCATCTCCCCCTGTGTCTCTCTCCCATCTACCATTTCAATGCTAGTCCTTTACTACTGACCATCCAAACGTTCCAACGTTCCCTGTCCTACAACCCATCCTTCCTGAGAAGTATTTTCAATGCGAATTCGCAGCCATTTACCATCCTCTGATGCTTCGAGGGCAATTGCCTGCTGATTCGCCGCAATACCGCCGATATTCGCCGAGCCGAAGTCGGGGGCAGTTCGAATAAGTAACCCCTGCGGCCAGGTAATGCGAACCCGATACGCTCCTGGAGGGAGTGCTTCCGCCTCTGGAGTCGGGGTGGGGGTGGGTGTTGGCGTCGATGTCGGCGTCGGTGTCGGTGTTGGTGTGGGCGTCGCTTGTGCCGTGACTGGGGGCGTATTATCAAAAACGGGCTTTGGCGGTAGTGTAGTCAGTTTCGCGACAATAGATAGGATTGCCGCAACGCTACCACCAACCAAAAGCGCAATGGCAATGGTAAAACCGAGGACAACTTTCGTCAGACCGGAAAAACTCATAATCGTGAATGGCAAGTAGACCCCTGAATAAGACAGGGAATAGAACGGTGAATCATTGATTATTTTTACATGAAAAGTAAAAGACGAGACAAAAAACCGTCAGCTCGTCTGTAGTCATTAGATTTAGACGCGAAAATCCTTTAAGTAGGAAAGGGATAAAAATTAGATAGATTCGGCATATATATCAATTTAAAAATTTATTTTAACCTGATATATATTCATTAAGAAAATTAAAATATTCTTAAACATGTCAAATAAAAATATTTGTTGATGAGGTTAAGTAAAATTGTATCTTTTCCTTGTATTACTTATTACCTATTACTTATTACTTATTAACGTGGTGTGCAACTTTAAGCCAAGCCATATGGTGAGCGAGTCGAAAAATCCCCCATTCCCCATTCCCCATTCCCCATTCCCCATTCCCCCGTGGGGTCAGGTTTTGGATAAACAAGTTGCACATGGCATTATTACTTATTACTTAATCTACAGTTGTCCCTGAATCCGACGGGTTAAACTATTCCCCCGCGATGCAAGACGCGCTTTCCCCGCAGCCGCCCAATCTTGTAAAAATTGAATTTGCTCTTTCGCCGTGCGTGCTAGAGGGACAATTTGACTGGCGGCTTCTAAAATATCATCGGTGGTAAAATCTCGATTTTGACTGAAGCCAATGTGCATTGCCTCAATCAACGCCTGCTCGATTTCTGCCCCGGAAAAATCCGGTGTTTCGTACGCGAGTCGATCGAGATCGTAACTTTTCAGATTGTGCGATCGCAGTCGAGACAGGTGAACCTCAAAAATAGCCTGTCGCTCCTCCGTATTGGGCAAACCCACAAAAAAGATTTCATCGAATCGACCTTTGCGCAGCATCTCCGGGGGTAGAGTTTGGACGTTATTCGCCGTCGCCACCACAAACACTGGAGAATCCTTTTCCGCAAGCCAAGTAATAAACGTGCCGAACACGCGGCTGCTCGTTCCCGAGTCTCCTTTACCGCTAATCCCCGCAAAGGCTTTATCAATTTCATCGATCCACAAAATACAGGGAGCGAGGGCCTCTGCCAGCTGAATCGTCTGCCGAGTACGAGATTCCGATTCTCCCACCAAGCCACCGAACAAGCGCCCCACATCCAGTCGCAAGAGAGGTAAATGCCAGTGATGGGCGATCGCCTTAGCCGTGAGGGATTTGCCCGTGCCTTGAATCCCTGCCAGCAGTAACCCCCGAGGATGGGGAATCCCGTATTCCCGCGCTCGATCGGAAAATGCTCCCCCCCGTCGCAGCAGCCATTCTTTAAGATTATCCAACCCGCCAATATCGGAAATCTTTTCCGTGGTGGGGTAGAACTCTAAAATTTGGGTTTGGCGAATGTTGGCGCGTTTTTCTTCTAAAATCAGCTCTACATCATCGGCTTGCAGTTCGCCGTGGGTAGCGATCGCCCGTGCGAGCACCCGGCGAATGCGCTCTAGGGAGAGTCCCTGAGCCGATCGCACCATTTCATCCAAGACTCGCTTCTCTAGGGTGCGTCCCGTTGCCCCCAGCAGCCGCTCGAGCTCCCCTTGAATTTCAGTGCGATCGGGTAGAGGAAACTCCAATACCGTAAAAACTTCTCGCAAGTCTTCGGGAATCTGAATCTGAGGAGAAACAACGACGATATTTTTCGGCTGCGATTTCAGAACCCGCGCCAGATTGCGCAGCTTGCGGGAAACGGAAATATCTTCTAAAAATCGGTAAAAGTCTCGCAGAATAACGATCGCCGGTGCCGATGGACTCAGCTGTTCCAGCCATTCTAGAGCTTGGAGGGGATTGCGACGAGCCGCTCCGCTGTCGTTGGGGTTGCCCCGATACCCATCCACAAAATCCCACACGTAGACAGCTCGATTGCCACAATTTTTAGCAGAAAGGGCGATGGTTTCTTCGAGGCGTTCTTCTTCTAAAGTGGGGATGTAGATTAACGGGTAGCGCGCTCGTAGGAGCAGTTCGAACTCATCTTTAAACATAGCGATCGCACTGAGCGGTTAGCCTTACGTGAAGGGTGAAACTGTGAATCTTTCTCAATTTTCGCAGGTAACGCTCGCCCAAGCGCACTAGAACCACTGCGATGGTTCGATCTGAGGATGATTTGCCGCACTCGGTCACCCCAGGAACGAACTGTTGCTGCTTAATTGGGCAGTTGACCTTTGAGCGCATCTAGAGCCGACCAGCGACTATCGACAACGGTATCCGATCGCGTTTCCGAAGCGATATTCTCCACCGTACAGTTGGCATCGCACAGTTGCTTGGAAGGAAATGCCAGACAAAACTGTTCGTAAAGCCAAGTCGCCGGCTCGAAGTGACCTTGGGGGGATAGAGTTTCCACCAAATCCTCGAAGGAGATTTCTTGCTCTAGAGGTTCGAGTTCGTCGGCCGGTTTTTCCTCGAGCCAAATCAGTTCCGAGGGCTGAATTTTCAGGCGATCGTTATATTGTTGCAAGCAGCGATGACAGGTAAAGGTGATAATCGCTTCAGCTTGTGCCTTGACTTCGAGGTAATTGCCGCGATGGGAAACCTGCAATTGCCCCCGAACGGGCATCAAGGTTGGTAAATCGGGTAAAAACGCTTTAAACTCGATCGTCTCGGTGCGATCGGGGGCTTTGGCTAGACTTGGAATGTAAATGGGGTCCATCCTAGATTTTATACACTCCCACTTGAATTTCGAGGAATGCAAGGTATCGAGAAATCCGCATCTCGCCCCCTGCTCAATACGGTTCGGGTTCAGCGCAAGCGGACGACCAAACGGCGATCGGGTTCTTGCCCTCGGCTAAAGGTTTCGAGATCTTCTGCTTCCTTGAAGAAGGTATGCATCTGACGGCGCTCTGCCGATGAGAGGGATGCGATTTCACATTCTTCCCCGGACTCGCGAACCCGCTGGGCGACTTCTGCGGCTCGTTGGTGCAGTTCCTCTTGCCGCTGGAGGCGATAGCCATTCAACTCAACGGTATAAGCGGCTTGTTCTTCTTCAGATTTACTGATATTGAGAATTGAATTGGCCAGATACTGAATCGAATCGAGAACCCGACCGTTCGACCCGATGAGGATCGAAATTTGCTCGGAGGTTAGATGGGTCGCATCTACCGTTAACCAGTAACCTTCGCCATTCTCCTTCACTTCTACCTTAGAGGGAAGACCACCGAGTTTCATCAAGTCTTCCAACCACTGTTGACCCCGTTGCAATTTTGTATCGCTCATCTTTTTGCTACTACCCTGTTGGCACGTCACTCATCGGTTGGAATCCTCGCAGGAAAAGCCAGAGCGCTTTTCCTGCGTCTGCAACAACGACGATCGCTCTACAAGATCCTCACGAGAGCGATCGCGCCGCCTACCCTGCTTTCTTCTTCGATCGGCTACCCGGCTCGAAGGGTAGGGTATTGCGCCCATCTCCATCAGCCAATTTGGCTTCTCGTGCCTGAGCGTCGGCGATTTTCTGTAGATTTTCCGGCAGGGGTTCTTTCGACAAGATAAACGTCTGCACGGTCTGGAAAATGTTGGCAATCACCATGTACATCAACACACCCGCTGGGAGAGGGAAGAACAAAAACATTCCCGAAAATAGCACTGGGGTGATTTTTGTAATCGTCTCCTGCTGAGGATTTTGACTGGTACCTTGAGAACCGGTCAAAAGCTGGTTGACGTAGAGGCTCAGCCCGAAGAACAGAACCATACCGACGATATCCCAATGGATGTTTCCATTGTCATCGGTTGCCCCAACTCGCCCGAGGGCTTGAATGAATAAGAAACCTTTATTGGCGGCGAGTCCGGGAATGGTTCCTTGAAGGGTGGCTTGACCGGGTTGCAAAGCTTCCAGGGTTCCATCTGAATTCACCTGCAACCGTCCTTCCCCTTTCGTCACCGTCCATTTCGGAACCAGTGGAGTATCGGAGAAATCGCTCGTCAAGTCTGAGAGGGTTTGACCCTCTAAGGTTTGAAACTCGACTTTGGTCTGTTCGCCCACCACCAACCGATTTCCCGCAGGCAAAATCGCTGTCAACTGAGAGCGATCGCCATCAGCCACGTAGATGTTTTGGGGCTTGGTGGCAAACACTTGAGGCTGGATGCGTTCGATCTGTTCCTTGGGAAAGATTTCCACATCGACGGTGTAATTAATATCCGTAAAGGGCGATCCCCTCAAGGTGGCAAACAAGGCAAACAGCACCGGCATCTGAACCAACACCGGCAAACATCCGGCTAACGGGTTGCCGAACTCCTTGTAAACCTTGCTCATTTCTTCCTGCTGCTTGGCAGGATTATCTTTGTAGCGAGTTTGCACTTCTTTGACTCGCTTTTGCATTTCCGGATTCGCCACTCGCATCCGTCGCATATTGCGAATCGAACCCGCACTGAGCGGATACAGCGCAAAACGAATCACCAACGTTAGGGCAACAATCGCTAAACCATAGCTCGGCACGATCCCGTAGAAAAAATCCAGGATCGGCAGCATGACATTATTCGAGAGAAAACCGACACCAAAATCCATTCGTTTTACATCAACCTCTGCACTCTACTAACTCTCGTGGTGAATTCACCCAAGCCGCTCGATTTTAGCGACTGGCTGCCCCACTGGTCTTGCGAGCTTTGGGGGAAATTTTGTCATTAATATAGTCATAAATCTCGCGGAACCGAGGAATGGCCCTTAATTCTAGGCGACTACCGTCTTTGAGGGTGACGACCATATCGCCCCAACTTCCCCAGCCTCGGGGAATTTTCACGATTTTTACGATCTCCGGGTAAATCAAATCCGTACGATCGCGCCCCATCCAGCCACCGGTGACGGTGATGCGGCGATTGGTGATTCGGAAGCGCAACCAAACCGCCCGCACGATCGCCCCGATAGTAATTGGCAGACCGATAATTGTCAAACCGAGTAAAATCCCGATAATCAAATCGCCAACGTGCGGTCCACCTTCATAAAAGGTTTCCTCTCGAATGCCCATGCAGTACCTCTGCTTTTGCCAACAACTGCTTTAATTCTTGCAGAAATTGAGAATAATTGCACTGAACTGCACTGGGTTTGACAGAGAGGACACAGTCCCAACCCGGCTCGATCTTGGGTAAGAGCTGGCGCAGTGCCGATCGAATTTGCCGCTTAATTCGGTTTCGGCTGGTGGCTTTTTTGTTAACCTTGCGGCTAATCGAAATTCCAAAGCGAGTGGGGGGCTTTTCCCCACCATCGCCTTCAGCTAAAGTCGGGCGACGTAATGCTCTGAGCATCAGGACCTTTTCCTGTCGCCGAGTTCCGAGCTTGTACACGGCTTGGAAATCTTTCCAATGTCGAAGCCGATGGGCAACGGGCAGCACGACGCATTAAACGGCCAACCGATGCCGTCCCTTACGGCGGCGGGCACCGATCACTCTTCTGCCGGTTTTGACTCGCATGCGGACGCGAAAACCGGAAACTCTTTTTCTTTTACGGCTCGTGCCGTGTAACGTACGCTGGGGCATGGTATTTTTTTGAGATTATTTTTTATGAGATTTCGAGGGAAAAGTCACAGTCTCTCATTGTATCAGACTCATCATACCAATGTGACGCGCGGCACATCCAACCCATCGATTTTAGGGGTTCGATCGCATGCGGTAACGGTACCTTTCACCAAAGCCCAACGGGACGCTCGGTAATCAGTAATAAGTCGTATCCGTTAAACCCGAATTAAACGGAACGTGCGCCTCTGAGTTCGTGACGCAAAAATCTAGATTCAACAAATGAGTTGAATCTTTCGATCGTCAGCACGGGTCAAACCTATGACTTATTACCGATGACTTTCCACTTATTGCTTGTGAACCCCAAGTTACACGACGTTCGATTGCTAATTCCCGATGCTAATCACCCAAGTTCCCAGATACCGTAGTAACGGCAAATCACCAGGGGACAGAACTTTACAATTGAAATAGAACATCCCACCGTTGCGCGGGTTTTTCACGTTGGAAAAGACGAGTTCGACTTTGTAGCCGGCCGGAACGGGTTCGAGGGGATAGATTTCGACGATTTGATTTTCTTGGTCCCAAATCACTTCATCGATGGGGAGGGAAACGTAATCTCCATCTTTTTGGATGCGGATTTCAATGGGTTGATCGTCGGGTTCCTTTTCCGGATCGAACTCCAGATCGAATTTGCCCGAATAGTAGTCCGGGTAGTCGATGGAAAATTGCGCCACGGCGAAAGTCATCTTTTCAGCGGGGATGCGCAGTCGATAGCGATCGCTCGGATGGCGGCGAGTGCCGTAGTCGAGGCGGAAGTTGAGTTCGTTCGCCCGTTCTACACCACCAAAAATCGTCAATCCAGGGGTTCCTTGCGCCCAGCTGACGGTGGCTTTGGCGGTTGCCAAACATCCAGCAACGGCGAGAAGGCCCAAGAGTCGCCCGGTCGTAGCTTTGACTTTTGCAGACAACATAGCTTGAATAATAGGTCGCTTACGTGGTAAGGGATGAGGTTTATGAAGGGAATCTTAACAAATCCCTCGAAATTTTGGGGGATTCTCAACTGACGTGACCGCTTCAGATTGGTGAAAGTTCCGATTCGGGGGTTGCTCGAACATCGACCCCAAAAGCTCAAGACGATCGAACGCTCCCATGTTCATTCTCGAGCGAGTCATCGCTCCAGCTGTCGCCACTTCAAACGCAGACAGTTTGAGAATTCACCCGTGGTCTTTTTCCCCAGCAAGGCTTGCTCGCTCTGGGGATGTCCGAGCTGCGTTTCGCGACTGCGATCGATGCTCTCTTACTTCTTTAACGTCAGTTTTGCTTAAGCCCGTCGGGATGCCAACTCTCGATGATTTCGAGGCGAGGGTACAACACTGGGTACATCGAGTTGCTGGGGAGGAAAGTGCTCCATGCCCTATTCCCTACCCTCACCTGAGACAGTTTTATCTAAAACTGACGTTTCTTTATCAAAAAAATATTTTTAGTTTAACAAAATATTTTTTTGATTTTTTCATCTTGTGATATTAAGTAAATCGAAAATCGACATGACTAATTTTTTTTACACTTTGCATAAAAAAACGCAAACGTACTGAGAAATAAATAAGGCAAACCCGAGTCCTCTATCTCGAAATTCACGAGTGAAAATCTCCAGAGTGAATTGAATGTGTATCTCCAGGAAATTGTGCGAATTCAAGACCAAATCGCACTTAGGGTGTTGATTGAATTTCAATGTGGAGCGTACGGATCTGTGTAGATGACATCTCAGTCCCCAACACATCATCGAACGTTTCATATTTATTCCTTAAACAACCTTCATTACCAACCCATTTTTTGATTACGATGCATGCACTCAAAACCCACTGGAATGTCGAACAGAAACAAGTTATCGGTGTGGTTTCTGTAAATTCAATTGATTTTGTAAACGTCATCTTCGATTGTTTCGATCGAGGTCAAATTGTTGCCTTTTTACGCAGCGACACGGATGTTGAAAAGATTAAGGTGACCGGTGCGAGTGAGATTATTACGCCCCGATCGAAATTCGGCTGGTGCGATCGAAAATTTACCCCCCAGCCGCCAGCCTCCATCGCCCAGATTTCTTTCACCTCGGGCACAACCGGCCACCCCAAAGGGGTTCTACTCACCCATCGCGCCCTCAACGATGTCGTCGAACGCCTCAATGACATTATGGAAGTCGATTCGAGCATTCGAGAGTACGTTGGCGTTCCCACCAATTACTCCTTTGGTTTCGGTCGATGCCGCGCCGTTGCTACCGTTGGCGGACAGTTCTACATTCCCGAAACTGGGTTCAATCCCTTAGAAATCCGAGAGATGCTCCGGGAAGGCTCCATTAACGCCATCTCCGCCGTGCCCAGTTTGTGGCGGACCCTGTTTCAGTGCCAAGAGATTTTCGGCAACGAGACCGATGCCGTTCGCTGGATCGAAATTGGTTCTCAGTATATGAGCCGCGCGGAGAAAGAGCGGTTGCGCGTCCTTTTTCCCAAAGCCAACATCGTTCAGCACTACGGTTTGACCGAAGCCTCCCGCAGCACCTTCCTGAGAATCGATCGCACTAACGGAGAGCACCTCGAATCCGTGGGAAAAGCCTACGGACAAACCGATATCAAAATCTCGCCAGAGGGCAAGATAACGATCAAAGGGCCCCATGTTGCTGAAATGTTGCTGGTGGAGGGCGAACCGAAAACTAACCTCGATGCCGATGGATGGCACACCACCAACGATTTGGGGGCCATGAAAAATGGCTACGTTTACTATCAAGGTCGAGCGGACGACCTGATTAATTGCGGTGGCGTGAAAGTGTCTCCCGACGACATGGAAAGAGCGATCCGCAATCTCTTGAATATCCAATCTGGGATTGCCGTCGCCCGCGCGAAAGACCCGGTTCGGGGTGAGGTTATCCTAGTGAGTACCCTCGTCCAAGCTGGACTCGACGCGAAACGGGTGCGGGATGCTGCCCTCCAAGCCGCCGCAGCCCGCAACATTCACAGTCCCGATGCGGTTAAATTCCTAGAACTCAATGAATTTCCAACAACGGCGACGGGCAAAGTCAAACGAAAAGAACTCACCGAATGCTACGCAGTTCATCTGGCTTCCCTAGAGGCAGCACGACAAGTGCGAGAAGTGGGATTTTCTGAGGCCCAAGAGACCCTAAGCGATTGCGAACGAGAAATTATTGGGGTCTGGAAAAGCGTCCTCAACGTCGAACGTATTGATGCGGATAGTAATTTCTTTGAAATGGGCGGAGATTCTCTGACGGCCATCTCGGTGATGGTGAAAATGGAAAAACTCGGCATCTCACCAAAAATCGTCAAGGGAATGCTCCAGGGTTTGTCGGTGCGAGAGTTAGCCGAACGCATCGACAACACCGCACAGGAGAAACCCACGTCTCATACCCTCACCAGTCCTTATACGAAAACCGGCATGAATATTAACATCATGCGCGGCTTGTTAGTCCTCTGCGTCATTTTTGCCCACTGGTATGACGGCTTTGCAAATCTGCTGCCGGCGGCAATTGGTAGCATCAAACCTTACATCTCGCCCATTCTGGCTGCGGGGACTCCTGGATTTGCGATTGTTTACGGGGTGTCGGCGGGATATTCGATGTTTAACATCTTCCAACAAGATCGAAACCGCCTGCAAAAATTGCTCGGGTCGAGCTTTGCGATCTTAGCGGGGGGAATCTTTCTGAGTGCGTCACTGAGGTTAGGTCACGAGTTTGTTTCGGGTCAAATTCAATCTGTAACCGATATCACGAATGCCTTTTACTCGGTGCTGACCTACTATTTATTGATTACGGCGACTTTACCGCTGTGGTTCAAGGCGATCGAAAAGGCGAAAAATCCGGCGGCCAAATCGATTTGTATCAGTATTGGGTTGTATTGTCTTTACTATTACTTGATTTCTCGCCTGTCCGTCTACGAAACCTCGGGTTTGCTAGAACTCGCCAAACTCTCGATCGCGGCGAAATATAGCTACTTTAACCTGGCGGCGGGAACCCTCGGTGGTGTGGCGATCGGTCTGATCCTCCGCAAAAACAGCCAAAAGTCTGGAATGCCTAATAGTTTCGCTTGGGTGGGTTTGGCTTGTTTGGCTGCTGGATTTGTGGTTTCTTCCCACGCTGGAATGGCGGATAGTTGGTTTGTTTGGCCGACAAAAGGGACGAGTCTTTGGGGATGGCTTTTTTATGTAGGCTGGGTACTGCTCGGTTTGGATATTACCCACAAAATTCTATCGCGTTATAATCAGTTTTCTCCCGTCGCGAAGTTCGGGTGGCAAGCATTATCAACCATTGGTATTTTAGCCTTTCCGCTATACGTGACTCATGGGATGGTACTGCCTTTGAGACAATTGATGGTTGCCTTCGGTATGCCCGGTAGTTTCTCCCTATTAATGGCGATGTCGCTCTTTGTTGGCTCATTCCTGGTTATGTTTAAAAAGATTTACAGCGCTAACTTTACCTGGTAATTTTTTGTAAGCCATCAGCTTTCAGCTATCGATCGTAATAGCCGTACCGCTTCAGTCCTTCAATAAATAAAATAGACATCTAGAGTAAGCATTTAGCTGAGGGCTGAATGCTTACTTTGTACTGATTAGATGTTTAACTTTAAGCTAAGCTACAGCGGTTCTCATACTCGATACGGGTCATCTCTGAATGTTAGTTTGGGAGCGAACATCGTCAAAAGACGATTGATATTGAAAAATTACTAATAGCAATTCTCAGTCGTATAAGGAACACCCAAATTCTCTTTCCCATTCCCTATTCCCCAAAACCAGAAACTCTGTCTCTCATGAGTATGAAAACCGCTATATATTGAAAAATTACTGATAGCAATTTTTAGTCTTATAAGGTACACTCAAATTCTCTTTCCCATTCCCTATTCCCTATTCCCCGTTCCCTAAAACCAGAAACTCTGTCTCTCATGAGTATGAGAACCGCTATATTCCAACAAATTATTAATTTGTCAAGATCGGAATTTATACTTACTCCTCAAAAAATCAGTACTTTCACCGGTCTTGTGTAATAAAAATAAACTAAAATTTACGATTTTTGGTTTAAATGTTAGTCAATTCTCAATAGAGATTAAGACAAGTTGAAGATATCGATCGCTCCGTAAGGATCGGCATAGGATGCAAGGAGTACGATCGTCTACTTAAAGCGACTCAAAAACGCTTTTGCCAACAACACCAATTTGAGACATCTCCGTTTTTAGTACCGAACGTCCAAAACCTCACATCCAACAACTCAAGCCCACGCACCCCTCGGACCCAATATTAACGTTCAACCCGATCGCTCTTTCGTTCGATCGCACTGGTTAATTGAGGTTTGGGTGCGTGACTTTACTCAACTCGATCGCCACTCAGCACCAAAAGGGTTTCCTTTCATCGATCGAGTCTCTGTTGTGTCAGAAATTTTGACCCGCAATCCACAACATACCAAGGAGAATTTATGACCGTAGCGGTTCCCAAAGAGATAGCAACGCCTTCAATCCCCGAAAAGCAAACTCGCCTGAAAGTGGGCGTTCCCAAAGAAGTATTTCCTGGGGAATCTCGGGTTGCTGCCACCCCCGAAACTGCCAAAGTCCTGCAAAAATATGGCTTTGACGTACTGCTCGAATCCGGTGCGGGGGCGGCGGCAAACTTTTCCGACGATGCCTACCGCCAAGTTAGCTGCGAAATCCTCCCCGATGCGGCGAGTCTTTGGGAAAGTGCCGATATCGTCCTCAAAGTGCGTCCTCCCCAAGAGCATCCCGATTTAGGCAAACACGAATCGGAATTGCTCAAAGAAAACGGAACCCTGATTAGCTTCATTTGGCCGGCGCAAAACGGCGAATTGCTCGATCGCCTCGCCGCCCGCAAAGCCACGGTTCTCGCGATGGATGCCATCCCCCGGATTTCTCGGGCGCAGAAGATGGATGCCCTCAGTTCCATGGCCAATATTGCCGGATACCGGGCGGTGGTGGAAGCGGCGAATCGGTTCGGACGGTTCTTCACCGGACAGATTACCGCCGCCGGGAAAGTGCCCCCCGCCAAAGTGATGGTCATCGGGGCCGGGGTGGCTGGACTGGCGGCAATTGGGGCCGCCCGCAGTTTGGGGGCGATCGTGCGCGCCTTCGATACCCGCCCCGTGGTGAAAGAACAGGTGGAAAGCCTGGGGGCGGAATTCCTGGAGTTGGAATTTGAGGAAGATGGCACCGGACAGGGCGGTTACGCCAAGGTGATGAGTAAAGAGTTCATCGAGGCGGAAATGGCGCTGTTTGCCGAACAAGCCAAAGAGGTGGATATCATCATCACCACCGCCCTGATTCCGGGCAAACCGGCACCGTTGCTGATTACCGAAGAAATGGTATCGAGCATGAAAGACGGTTCGGTGGTGGTGGATATGGCTGCCGAACAGGGGGGCAACTGCGCTGTCACCAAACCGGGTGAAATTTACAGCTACAAGGGCGTCACCATCGTCGGTTTGACGGATTTGCCCAGCCGGATGGCCGCCCAATCGAGCCAACTCTACGGCACAAACCTCTGCCATCTCCTCAAAGATATGGGAGGTTCGGAGAATTATAAAGTCGATTTTGAAGATGAAGTAGTGCGCGGGGCACTGATACTCCACACCGGCGAGGTGACGTGGCCGGCCCCCAAACCGAACACGCCGCCTCCCGCCCCGACACCGAAGCCTGAACCGAAAGTGGTGACACCGGCTGCGGAAGAAGAAGAATCGAGCGGTGGTGGCTGGCTGTGGATGGTACTGGCGGGACTCGCCCTGGTGGGAGTGGGTGTCGGCGCGCCGTCGTCGTTCCTGTCTCACTTCACCGTGTTCGTGCTGGCTTGTTTTGTGGGCTGGCAGGTGATTTGGAACGTGAAACCCGCTCTACACACGCCGTTGATGAGCGTTACCAATGCCATTAGCGGCATTATCATTCTCGGCGGGATGCTGCAAATTTCCGGGCCGCTGAGTTCGCCGACGACAATTCTCGGGGCGCTGGCGATTTTGGTGGGAACGATTAATATTGCTGGGGGCTTTTTGGTGACTCAGCGGATGTTGAAGATGTTCCAGAAGTAGGGAATCCGGATGGGCGCGCTTCGGTGCCATGCGTATATATAGCCTTTGGATATTTGTGCTTGGATTTATCGTCTGAATATAAATCCGGAAGGGCATTAGCGTTAGCCATGCGTGAGGGCTATAGCATTTGGATAGCTAAGTTTGCGCAGGTGCGAGAAGTTATCGCCCAAATGCGCGCGCCCCTACAGCCCCTACGTGCCCTACAGGTCGCCCGAATGATGGGTTTGAAATGAATGTGCCCGATCGATTCGGGTTTAACAAGAGATTTGACAACAAGGAAAAGATGTCCAATAACTTGATAACTGTTGCGTATATCGCGGCCAGTGCTTTATTTATCCTCAGCTTGGGGGGACTTTCCAACCAAGAAACGGCCCGCAAGGGTAATCTCTTCGGAATTGCCGGAATGTCGATCGCCTTTGTGGCAACGGCATTGAGTGCGTCAGTGACGGGGTATGGAACCCTAGCGGCGATGATTCTCCCCGGTGCGATAATTGGGGCGATCGTTGCCAGTCGAGTGGCGATGACGTCCATGCCGGAATTGGTGGCGATTCTCCACAGTTTCGTGGGATTGGCGGCGGTTCTGGTGGGGATTGCCAACTACCTGCAACCGGATTCCACCTTAGTTGGGGCAGAAGCGACGATCCACGAAATCGAAATCTTTATCGGCGTGTTTATCGGGGCGGTGACGTTCACCGGTTCGATTATCGCCTTTGGTAAGCTGCGGGCAATCCTCAGCAGCAAACCCCTGATGCTACCGGCGCGCCACTTCCTGAATCTGGTAATGCTGGGGGCTTCGGTTTGGTTGGGCGCTCAGTTTATGGGCACCGAAAACGGACTGACTCCTCTGCTCGCGATGACGGGAATTGCCTGCGTGTTGGGGGTTCATCTGGTGATGGCCATTGGCGGCGCGGATATGCCAGTGGTGATTTCCATGCTCAACAGCTACTCCGGTTGGGCCGCAGCCGCAGCTGGGTTCATGCTGTCGAACGATTTGCTCATCATCACCGGGGCGCTGGTGGGCAGTAGCGGGGCAATCCTCAGCTACATCATGTGCAAGGCAATGAATCGATCGTTCTTTAGCGTCATTCTCGGCGGTTTCGGCGCAGCCGATGGTGCGGCAGCCGGTGGTGGCGGCACGCAAGTGGTTGGAGAAGCCACGTCTACCAACGTTGAAGAGACGGTGGAACTGCTCGAAAATGCCAAAAGTGTGATTATCACCCCCGGATATGGGATGGCGGTTGCCCAAGCCCAGCACGGTGTTTCTGAGATTACCAAAATTCTGCGCGATCGCGGTATCGAGGTGCGTTTCGGCATCCACCCCGTCGCCGGACGCTTGCCGGGACACATGAACGTGTTGCTGGCGGAGGCGAACGTCCCCTACGATATCGTTCTGGAAATGGACGAGATGAACGACGATTTCCCGGAAACCGACGTGGTGTTGGTGATTGGGGCCAACGATACGGTGAACCCCAGCGCCATGGAAGACCCCACGAGTCCGATTGCCGGGATGCCGGTTTTGGAAGTGTGGAAGGCAGCCAACGTGGTGGTGATGAAACGCAGTTTGGCTAGTGGCTATGCGGGGGTAGATAATCCTTTGTTCTACAAGGAAAATACCCAAATGCTGTTCGGCGATGCCAAACAAAATGTCAACGCGATTTTGAGTAAGCTGTCGGAGTCGAGTGCAAGTTCGACGAAGAAAGTGTTGACGACGGCGTAGTATTGATGCGATTGCCTTTGAAGGGCGATCGCTAACAGTAATGTTCCAAACAACTGAATCCTAAAAAAGCTTGCTGGGGATGTTTTTCCCTGGCAAGCTTTCTTTTTGGAAATTTCCAACTAATCGAATTGAACTCGATCGGTAGGGGGAGGCTTGCCCCAAGACCCAGTACGACACAAAAACTGGGGAGTTTCCAACTAATCCGATTTAACCCAATCGGTAGGGAGTTCGTCTGAGAGACCAGACAGAGCAAGGGTTTCAGGCGTCAAATCGATGCAGTATCGGTGAAATTGATGCACGAAAAAGCAAATTGGGGGAGAAAAAAGAGAAAAACTGAGGACGATCGCCAAGATAGAAAACGCTCAAACCCAAAATATGTAAAGGTTATTGCCATTTCAAATCGAGATCGAGATACCATGCAAAAGGCATAGAAAGGGGGATGTCTATTTTTGAGGGTAGACAGGGGCATTTCCCCAATTTTTTCTTGACATTCCCGAACGCTCCCTCAACATTTATAGTAATTCGCGAGCTATGTCACGATCGATTTTACGCATTTGGGAACGGAGAGTGAAAAAAAACGGTCATCCCGAGTAAATCTGCGATCGCCGCGATCGCCATTCAATCACGTTAGTCCGGATTGAAGGATATTTGAACATCCCGGAGGCAATGTGGGTTCGAGTCATTTTTGTAGATTCATCGATCGACACTGCCAAGAATCAACCCTAGAATGAGATGATAGCCCAGAACCCCATACCCGATTCACCCTTAAGCTGATGCGCATTTAAATCGTATATTCTCAAAACCTCTTCTCCGCGTCCCCGCGTCTCCGTGTCCCCGTGTCCGTCAAAACTAGTAAATTAGATGCGTGACAGCTTCGCAATGTCTCAATCTTCCCCCATCACCGATCCGGCTTTACTCGAACAAGCGATTCTTGGCAAAATCAACACCCGGACGACAGCGAAGGGGGAAATTACATTTCCGTGTTTGCCTCAGTTACTCGACCATTACCTTCGCCAAATTGAGGAGCTTTTCATCTCCCTGCACAAACCCTTCTCTGCCGGCGAAATCGAAAATATCCGTCAGATGTTCGCCCTAAATCTCGAACGGGGATTTCAGATAACACCTCACGCCTACGTCATCTTCAAGTACCAACCCGCACAACCCCCCAAACAAGGCTATCTCTGCAACTTTCAGCTCACGGGAGGGTCGGTCGCGCAGCAGTACGAAAATTGGGTACGCCATCGCAAACCGCCGCTATTCGGCACTCACCCCGATGCTAAAGTCATCGCCATTGCCAAACAATTACAACCGCCTCAAGCCAACCCGATTTTAGATGTGGGTGCGGGAACCGGGCGAAATACCATCCCCTTAGCGCAGTTGGGGCATCCCGTAGACGCGATCGAACTCACTCCCTCTTTTTGCCAACAAATGCGATCGAGTGCCGCCGAAAAATCCCTCCCCATTACCGTCACCCAAGGCAACGTGCTCGATCCCACCATCCGGATGCAACCCGCCCATTACCAACTGGCGGTAATTTCCGAAGTGATTTCTCATTTGCGATCGACTGACGATTTACGATTGCTACTGGCGAAAATGTGCGATTTCTTGCGTCCGGGGGGATTGCTCTTATTCAACCTATTTTTACCCGTAGAAGGGTACCCACTCAGCGATCGAGAACGGGAATGGGCTCAGATGACCTTCTCCTCGATTTTCTCGAGATCGGAACTCGCCGCAGCGGTCGATCGATTGCCTCTACAAATGTTGTCGGAAGAATCCGTTTACGAGTACGAAAAAGCCCATCTCCCCCCCCAAGCCTGGCCGCCGACGGGATGGTTTGAGAATTGGTCGACGGGACGGGATGTTTTCCCCGTTTTGGCACAACCTCCGATTTCATTGCGTTGGTTTTTGTATCGGCGATTGTAGGGGGTGTGGGGTGTAGGGGTGTAGGGTGTGGGGTGTGGGGTGTGGGGTTAAAAGTTGTAAAACTTCATTTCTCTAAGGCTTTAATCAACGCGAATAAGAGTCTCCCGACAGATTCACATTGCGTTAAAGCTACATTAACATTCTCACTTGTAGAGAGTTGAACTCTTTGAGACAGCAAAAGATGAGTTTCGAGTTCTTTAAGCGAGCCTTGGGCAATATACAGAAAGTGGATGTATTCTTTCCGATTTTTCCGTCCGTATCCCTCAGCAATATTCGCAGGAACTGAACTCGAAGCTCTACGAATTTGGGAAGTCATTCCATACATTTCTTCTTTGGGAAATCCTTTCGTTAGGCGATAGCAGACTTCTGCTAGATTCATCGCCCCTTGCCACGCTATCAAATCTCGATAAGATTCGATCGATGTATTTCCCATTAAATATCCTTCACTGTTCTCCTTACCAAAATCTTACCCCCACACCCTACACCCCTACACCCCACACCCTACACCCCACACCCTAATTTAATGCAAGAAATGCCGAACTCCCGTTAACACCATCACCAAACCCAATTCGTTCGCTGCGGCGATCGAATCCTTATCGCGAATGCTGCCACCCGGCTGGACGATCGCCTCAATTCCTGCCGCCGCCGCCGACTTCACCGAATCGTCGAAGGGGAAGAACCCATCACTGGCAAGGGTTGCTCCTGTTGCCTTATCTCCTGCTTGTTCGAGAGCAATTTTCGCCGCACCGACGCGGTTCATTTGTCCAGCCCCAATGCCTAATGTGGTGCGATCGCGAGTCACGACGATCGCATTAGATTTCACGTGTTTTGCCACCTTCCACGCAAAGAGTAACTCATCCAATTGTTGCGGTGTCGGTTGCTTTTCAGTAACCACTTGCCACTGACTCGGTTCTTCAACTAAATCGTCCGCCGTTTGCACCAAAAATCCACCGGCAATTGCTTTAATAATCTCCTTTTCTCCGGTTGCTAAACTCGGTAAAGTCAGCACCCGCAAATTCGATTTCTTAGCTAAAATTTCCTGGGCTTCTGCCTCGCAATCTGGGGCGATAATGCATTCGAGGAAGGTTTTAGTTAAAGCCGTTGCCGTGGGGGCATCGATGGGACGATTGAGGGCGACGATACCGCCAAAAGCCGAAACCGAATCGGCGGCAAATGCCCGTTCGTAGGCGATCGCCAAACTTTCATCCACGGCAACCCCGCAAGGATTGGTATGCTTGAGAATTGCCACTGCCGGGGGGCTGTTGGGATCGAGAAATTCGGCAATAATTCGCCGTGCCGCTTCCAAATCCACTAAGTTGTTGTAGCTGAGTTCTTTCCCCTGCAATTTTTTAGCCGTTGCCCACCCCGTTGGTGTTTGCCCCACTTGATACCACGAAGCGGGTTGGTGGGGATTCTCGCCGTAGCGGAGGGATTGGATTTGGGCGCCGACGATGCCGAATCGTTCCGGCATTCCTTCTGTTTCCGATGGGATTTCAAGATAAGTGGCGATCGCTCGATCGTAAGCTGCCGTATGCCAAAATGCCGCCTTGGCGCATTCTTCCCGGAATGCTGACGAAACCTCGCCCCCCCCGCGTTGCAATTGGTCGAGGTAAACATCGTAGCGGGACGGATCGCAAAGTACCGTTAAATACTTATAATTTTTCGCGGCTGCCCGCAACAACGTCGGACCACCAATATCGATATTTTCGATCGCCTCTTCGAGGGTAACATCGGGTTTGGCAATGGTGGCTTCAAAGGGGTATAGGTTCACCACCACCAAATCGATCGGACGAATTTGATTTTCTTCGAGTTGCGCCACATCTTCGGGAAAATCCCGTCGCGCTAAAATTCCCCCATGAATGCGCGGGTGTAGCGTTTT
Source organism: Zarconia sp. (assembly GCF_057467645.1). Taxonomy (NCBI): domain Bacteria; kingdom Bacillati; phylum Cyanobacteriota; class Cyanophyceae; order Oscillatoriales; genus Zarconia; species Zarconia sp. The sequence goes on along the minus strand of NZ_JBRJXU010000028.1, from coordinate 44,207 downwards.
CACCCGTCCCCCCAAAATTTCCGGAGACCCGGTATAGTCGGAGACTTTGGTGACGGAAATACCCGCCTCCTGCAAGGTTTTCGCCGTACCGCCACTGCTAACGATCTCAAAGTCAAAGGATTCAACTAGCGATCGGGCGAATTCCACCAACCCGGTTTTATCAGATACGCTCAGCAGTGCCAGACGCGCCATAGCTCTTAATTCTCGCTCTTCGTAGATGACAGGAGAATTTTATTCTACACGTAAGGGGGTATAGGGTGATTTAGTGATGGGGTAATGGGGAAAAACGACCGGTCGATCGCACAATTTTTCGCCGTTGTCCGCGTTCTGTGTCGCGAGTGCGATCGATCGCCTAAAGATTAGGGGTGAGTCTGATAGAAAAGAGGTCGCGTTCTGGCGAAAATCTCTCTATCCAACTCACCCCATCGGGCAATTAGAACTGTAGAACAACCGAAATTTCGATGCCCAGCTGCCAATTGCCGAAACATATATGGGCTTAGCGCTTGGGCACCATAGCCATGTAATTCATGGATTGAGTCATGATCCGTCCGGTATTGCTGGGTCGAGCGTTGACGGAACGAGCCATATTCACGTACAGTTCGGGGCTGCCGGCTTTGGCTTGCTTCTCTTGGGGAGTAAAGCGACGAACCTGATTCTGCCACACCACTTGGGGGAAGCCCAAAACAGAGCGGTGGTATTCTCCGTAGCGAGGTGTCTTCAGGTTAAACGGTGTTTCACCGGTGGCCCGCTGGGGTAAGCTCCGACGGCGCTGATAGGGGACGATCGTATCGCCGTAGTTTTCTAAATACTCGTCGCTATCGAGCAACGTATCGATAAAGCCTTGGATGCCTTTGGTGGCAACGACGATCGACCAAGCAATCTTTTCGCGCTCGCTGTACACGTCGCGTCCTAACACCCGCTGCACGCAAATTTCAACAAAGCGATAGTTGCTATTGGTGTCGAAATTCAGACGACGGAAGGGATCGGAGAGCACCAGACCCCGAATGAACTCGCGCACGGTTAGGCGACCGTCTTTGAGTTGAGATTCTAAAAACTTTTGACGATTGCTTTTGAGAATTTGGTGCTCGCTAAAGATTTGACGATAAGCTGCCCAAATTAGCTCGTCCCAAGTTCCACCGGCGAGCAAGTTCTCGGCATCGTAGATTTTAGGCTGTTCTTCGCTCGGAACTTCATAACCGTTCACCCGCGCGTTTTGGGTAACGGGTTTGTAATCTAGTAAAGGAATTGCCACGTTAATTTCTCCGTAATCTTTTCCTGAAAATTTAAGCGTTGTGAATATTAACGCTTGGTGCAGCGTTGCCAACGATTTTTAGCGCTCGAGAGAAACCTCGACGTGCAAGTATCGTGGACGATGCTGGGGAAATGCCCCCAATCTCAAGGCTCGATCGCACCTGACAACGTTACACGAGGTAGACTCTGCACGATCGCGCAAACTAACCTTCAGATTAGGGGATTGCGTTAATACTTATCTCATTTTTATGAGTGAAAGTAACAATCTGTAATAATGGTCGTCAACATTTTGCAAAACTTCGTAATATTGCAAAGCCTCGGGCAATCGGACTTCGCTAGCTCTGTGAAGTCGGAGACAAGGAGAGAGACAGTAACGCGGTGATGGGAGACGCGGTGATGAGGTGAATAACGATTGACTGTATTTCATTGTTCGTTAATCGATTCCTTCAAACACCGGACAACGACCATCCGGGGTAACTTTAAACCCAAACAGGGGAGAAGCTTGATTCCAGCATTGCTGTCCCCGACAGTGAATGCAGTTGGCACAACATGCCACATCAAAAGGAATGGGACGATCTCGACTTCGATCGAGAAGTTCTCGCTGGGGAACGCCGCGCAGTACCAGTTCGTCTCCCTGCCAGCGGGTTTCGATCAAACCGGTATCGGCAAAATTTTGCCATCGCGGATCGGCAAGAATGGACTCGGGTAAGGTAATCGTCACGGCGCGATCGAATTCCGTTAACTCCCCTTCGTAGTGAGTTTCGGTTTGTTCGGTTTTGATAAACTTCTCCCGAATCGGCAACTCAACCAGGAGACCATTTGCCGGACAGTGAACTTGATAGCGGTTGCGGAGTTCTTCTAAATTCGTTAAATCCGCCAGATAGTTCGGCGAACCGTGAACGAAAATAATGTGTTGGGGACGAATGTTGTGAATGGCTTGAGTGGTTCCGGAAACATCGCAATGTTCGCTGAGGACGTAGGTTTCGATTTGGACGTTGTCTGGCGGCTGCCAGTCCCAGTTTTCTTCCGGGAGAGGATAGCCGGGATGCTGCTGACACAGCACTAACCAAGAACCGGATTCCGAGTAACAGTATCGACTCAAATCGTTTGTTTCTCGGGCAAGAACGATCGAAGGGGAGCTGCCGAAGGTCGATCGATCCGCCTCGACAAACCGTCGCATCCGAGGACGAATGCGATCGTCCCAAAATAAGGGTTGGTGACGGGCGAAGTTTTGGACGGCGGTGGGTAACTGGGGCAAAATATCGAGGTAGGCATCGCACCCGGCAGCTACTGCACTGTCGACCCAGATATCGATATCCCGTCCGGTAAAATGATGGTGGGAACGCAACAGCATCAGCAGTTCCTGGGCCAATCCCAGGGGAGAAACGGGAAGCAAAATCGAATCGCCGCGCGCGATCGCCCGATCGATGCGTTCGGCGAGTTGGTTTTCTTGGGTGCGCCGTCTCGGATAGCGGGCCGTGCCGTAACTGCCCTCGACAATCAGTACGTCGGGGGAAGAACCGCGTAATTCTTCTAAGGGCAATCCTTCCACCAGGCGGGAGTTGGAGAGTAAAAAATCCCCGGTGTATGTGAGGGTGTAGGTGAGGGCCGAACTCATATAGCTGAGGCGGACGATCGCCGCACCGGGTAAATGACCCGCCGGCAGCAGTTCGACCCATAAGTCTTCTTGGAGTTGCACGGGATTTCGCCAGGGCAATCCTTGGCAAAACTCCGGTGGGTTCTCGATTTCGGGCCAGTTGAGGGGAAGCAGGCGCGCGGTGACTTCGCTGGCATAAATTGGCAGTCCGGGCATGGCGCGGTGCAAATCCAGCAACCCCCTGGCATGGTCGGCGTGGGCGTGGGAACATACCACCACATCGGCAATATGCAACCGTCGATCGCTCTCTAAAAGACTCGAAATATCTCGCAGTCCGCAATCGAGCAAAATGCGGTGGGGCCCCATTCGCACCCACACACAGATACCTTCATCGGTATGACCGACACCGTAAGGTAAACATTCGAGTTCCATAAGCACTTGCCCTCGGTCGGGGATGGGGAGTCAATTGACAGGGAAACGCAGGCGATTGTCATTTACCCCTTCACCGCATCCGGAGCTTCTCCCCTTTCTGAATTCCGAATTCTGAATTCCATACCTTGATGCTATCAAGTTCGGGGATCGCATCTCGATTGAGTTTGTTTAGTCATTACTGAACAAACGAAACGTGCTAATATTAGAGTAGATAAAAAACTCAGTTTAACAAGGTACGACGCTTGGCAGATCGACAACACCAACAGAAACACTTTATTGAAGAAGTCGGCTTAGCCTTTGAGAAACTGGGTCTACCGCGAATGGCGGGTCGCGTCCTGGGATGGTTGTTAGTGGCCAATCCCCCGCACCAATCCCATAAGGAACTCGCCGAAGTACTCGCAGCCAGCAAAGGCTCTATCAGCACGACCACCCGGATGCTCATCCAAGTGGGTTTAGTTGAAAGAGTCAGTTTACCCGGCGATCGCCTCGACTACTTTCGCATCAAACTCGGAGCGTGGTCATCTTTGATGGAGCAGCGCATGGGGCAAATTTCTGCCATTCGCCAACTCGCCGAACGGGGTTTGGAGTTAGTCGATCGCACGAATTCCGAGCAGTGCCAGCGACTTCAAGAAATGTACGATCTCCACGCCTTCTTCGAGCAACAGTGGCCGCAGCTTTTAGACAATTGGCAGCAAAAACGCCAACAACAACTCCAAAGCGACTCTCTCCAAACGCACAATTCACCGACAGAAGCGGTTAACGGATAGTCTCCGCTTTCGATTTCGAGTACTCGATCGAAACTCATCCGCTTTCCACTCCAAATGGCAATCGGGTTTTCCTTCGATTCCTTCTCGATCGCATTCCTCAATCCTCTGACTGTTCCATTTTCGGCAGTCTAGTCCGAACTCGCCCTTGAGACGTTTATTCTTTCCGTCCGATCGTGCAATTACCATTCAGCGAAAAATTTAAGCTTCCAATGCCAGCCATTGTTGGGTTAGTCATCGTGGGTGTCGTGGGAACGGCAGTCACTGGTGTCACCATCGCCCGACGGGGCAATACCCAACAAGCGGCCATCGAAGAACTCCTCGTCACCGTTGCCGCGGAGGATGTCACCGTCCGCATCGAAGCCAACGGAGAAGTGCAACCGGTGCAGCGAGTCAACGTCAGCCCCAAAACCCAAGGTCGTTTGGCGAAGATCCTCGTCGAACAGGGAGATCGGGTCACGGAAGGTCAAGCAATCGCCCAGATGGATGCCGAAGAAATCGAAGCCCAACTACGGCAGATGGATGCCCGTCTCGATCGCGCCCGAGCCAACTTAGAGCAACAGCTTAACGGTTCGCGCCCCGAGGAAATCGATCGTGCCCGAGCTCGCCTGGAGCAAGCACAAGCTAATGAAGAACAGAGCTTGTCTCGGGTCGAGCAAGCCAAAGCCCGAGTGCGGCAATCCGAAGCGCAACTGGCGCAACTCGAAGCCGGAACCCGTTGGGAAGAAATTGCTGAAGCCGAAGCGAGCCTCTCTCAAGCCAGAGGACGAGTCGATGAGGCTCGATCGCGCTTGAGCCTGGCTCGTCTCGATGTCGAGCGCAATCGTCGCCTGGAATCCGACGGTGCTATTTCCCGCAGCGATCTCGATATCGCCATCGATGAAGAACGCCGCGCCAGCGCCAATCTAGAGCAAGCCAAAGCCGGAGTAGCCGAAGCTCAACGACGATTGGAACGGTTGCAAAACGGGACTCGTCGCGAAGAAATCGATCGCGCCGAGGCTGAAGTCGCCAGTGCCCAAGCCGATGTCTCCAGCGCCCAAGCTGAAGTTTCCAGTGCTGATGCGGCGGTTTCCGAAGCCCGCGCCCAACTCGAAGAACTCGAAAACGGTACCCGCATCGAAGAAATTGCCCGCGCCGAAGCCGATGTCGTCGATGCCGAATCCCAGGTGGAAGTTTACGAAACTCGACTTGAAGATACGAAGGTGCGCGCCCCCTTTACCGGCATCATCACCCAACGCTATGCCGACCCCGGTGCCTTCGTCACGCCGGCAACCTCTGCATCGAGTGCGGCATCAGCCACCTCCACTTCGATCGTCGCCCTTGCTAAGGGGTTAGAAGTTCTCGCCCAAGTCCCCGAGGCGGATATCAGCCAAATTCAACCGGGTCAAGAAGTAGAAATCGTTGCCGATTCCTACCCCGATGAAGTGTTTGCCGGACGGGTGAAACTGGTGGCCCCGGAAGCGGTGAAAGATCGGGATGTGACAGTGTTTGAAGTGCGATTGGAAATTGAAACGGGGTTAGAACAGTTGCGATCGGGAATGAATGCCGATCTAACCTTTTTGGGCGAGCGCCTCGAGAATGCGTTAGTAGTTCCCACGGTGGCGATCGTTACCAATAAGGGGCAAACCGGAGTTCTGGTTCCCGCAGCCGAGGATGATGTGGAATTCCAAGAAGTGACCATCGGACCGACGGTGGGCGATCGCATTCAAATTTTAGACGGGGTAGAACCGGGAGAGCAGATTTTCTTGGGTTTACCGGAAGGGCAAAAGTTAGAGGAGATTTTAGAACCCGAATCTTTCTAAACTCAAAAATTCTCTCCGATCTAAATCTATTTACGCCATGTGCAACTTTAGATCGACTTCCGTGGTGACAATACAGACCATATCCCCTTTTCCTTTGACCCCATGTTGTCAGATTTTGGAGAATTCGTTGCACAGAGCGTTATTTTTATGTCAAGGTAACGCTCTGTGCAATCTTTTTGCGCTCGCCATGTGGTGAGCGAGCAGACTTCTCCCTCTTTTCCTCTTCCCCCTTCCCCTTTGACCCCGTGCTGTCAGGTTTTGGATCGTATAAGTTGCACATGGTGTTAAAGGTAATGCTCTTCTTTACCCCTTTCCCCTTCCCCTTTAACCCTTCTCCTTTTTCGAAAAACCATGAATGCTTTTGAATCCTTTAAAATGGCAGCTCAAACCCTAGTTGCCAATAAAATGCGCAGTAGCTTAACGATGTTGGGAATTATCATTGGGAATGCATCAGTAATTGCCATGATTGGTGTCGGAGAAGGGGCGCAAAAATTTGTCTCCGACCAAGTTTCATCATTGGGATCGAATCTGTTATTTATTTTACCCGGTAGTCCCGAAGCCCAAAGTCGTCCGGTGTTTTCGCCACAAACCCTCGTTCTCGAAGATGCGATCGCCATTGCCGAACAAGTACCTGCCGTTAAAGAAGTTGCCCCTCAACTTAATAGCAGCGAACTGGTCAGCTATCGCAATAAAAATGTTTCCACCCTCATTTACGGCACGACACCCGAGTTACTGTCCGTGCGAGATTTTGATGTCGCGCGGGGTCGATTTCTGACGGATTTAGACCTAAAACGCAATCAACAAGTGGTCGCGATCGGTTCAGAACTAGCCGAACAATTATTTGGAAATGCCAATCCTTTAGGCGAACAAATTCGGATCAAAAATGTTTCTTTTACCGTGATTGGCGTGATGCAGCCAAAAGGTTCTTCCTTTGGGACAAATTTGGATGAAACGGCATTTTTACCCGTGACTACGATGGCGAATAGAATCGTGGGAAAAAACTCTCCCTACGGTCTAAGCGTGACGTTTATTAATGTCAGTATTAAAGACGAAAATCAAATGCGGGCGGCGCAGTTTCAAATTGAAAACTTATTGCGGCTGCGCCATCAAATTACTGACGAAGATGACTTCACCGTTCGCAACCAGCAAGACTTGCAAGAAACCACCGGAGCGATTACCGGAGCGCTCAAAATAATGCTGGCGGCGATCGCCAGTATTTCTCTACTCGTCGGCGGCATCGGCATCATGAATATCATGCTCGTTTCAGTGACCGAACGGACTCAGGAAATCGGATTGCGCAAAGCTATCGGCGCATCGGCGCGGGATATCCTGGTGCAGTTTACCATCGAAGCGGTGATTTTGTCGATCGTCGGCGGTGCGATCGGGACAGGAGTGGGGGTAAGCGGGATTCTGGCGGTGAGTAACTTCAGCGACTTCGATGCCGGAGTCTCCCCTGTGGCGATCGCCCTAGCAACCGGTGTATCCGGGGGTATCGGTCTGTTTTTCGGCGTTTTCCCCGCCCAACGCGCCGCCAAACTCGATCCGATCGTCGCTTTAAGAACGGCTTAGGGATGAATTCGGAATTCGGAATTCGGAGTTCGGAAAGGGGAGAGAAGGAGATGCTCCGAACGCCCGGAAGGGGAGAAAAACAATTGCTCGGTCTTCGTTGTCAATTGTCAATTGTCCATTAACGTTCAGTGGATGTTTAGGGCGTTTTCATCAAATACTCATATGGATGGAATTCAATGAAAAGTAACAAAAGTCCTCGATCGCCTACACAATCAAAAATTAAAACTCATGTCTGCAACCCCCTCCACTTCCGCTTCCCTCTGGCAAAAATTTGGACAAAAACTGAGTATCGGTGCTGCGCTCTTCGGTGCTTCCGGTTTACTCTACGCTCAGTCAGCCCAAGCGGTGCGTCTGAGCAACGGACAGATGGCATTCGAGCAACCCCCCAGCTTAGTCGAAGCCAATGCCAGCTCCAGCACTCCCGACGCTCCCGCCACCTATTACTTCACCATCGAAGTTCCTGAAAATGCCGGGGAACCCTTGGGTGCGGTGACCATCGACCTTCACGAAGGCGTTGAAGAGATTTCCTATAAAACTGACTCGACTCGGGCATTTACCGGCGATCGCGACGAACTGACTCTTGCCAGTATTGGTGGAATGTCCGACGATCCCGATGCCGTCACCGTCGAATTCGATACCCCCGTGGCTCCCGGCAATACCGTCACCGTGGCTCTCAAATCCAAGCAAAATCCAGGCTTGGGCGGTATTTATCTCTTCGGCGTGACCGCTTATCCGGCAGGGGAACAGAGTCAGGGTCAGTTCCTAGGCTTCGGTCGCCTGCGCTTCGTTGACCGCTAATTACCTTAAACCGCTCGGGGACACAAGATGAGATATGGAAGTGGGAGCGTCTGGCTCCCCTCATCTCAGATCCAGCTGACTCAAATCCGGTTGAATTATGGGATGTGCGGGAAAATAGCGCACCAACCATCACCCCAGTTTTGGATAAGCTCAAACCTGCATTCTATGCGTTGTGGAAAAATGAGCGAAAACCCGACTCTCTCGTTAGCTCGATCTAGATTTGGCTTTTAACTAAAACTAACGTCAACGGTCGTTGACTCCTACCATAATTTCAACGCGAGTACGGGTTAAAGATGTTGAACGATCGTTCCTGAGCCTGGATGATTCACAACGCCGATCGTCAATGCCTGAAACCCTGAACAGTAGTGGAATTCGGGAATTGTCGCTCGATTACAAACTGTAATTGGGACAAAACCCGCCAATCCACTGATACTGAAGGATTTCGGCTGTTTGAAGAAGGTTTTCATGAATAATCCAGGTTAGCCCAAACAACGTAAATTTCTTCGCCCCATTATGCAATGGACAACACTGAAATAAGTGTTTGAGCGTATCCCGTACTGACGTGAATTTGAAGGTCGGGATTACCGGAGACCGGGAAAGTTGAAGATATCGAGCGTTCTCCCCTTTCTCCCTTAACCCTTAACCTTTCTCCCTCGTTTCTAATAATGAACCACGACCGGCGTTCCGTAAGCAGCCCAGTAGTACAACCATTCTGCATCCCCAGTGGGCATATTCACGCAGCCGCGACTGACAGGATAGCCGAAGGAATTGTGCCAATACGCGCCGTGAATGGCGTAGTTCCCATAGAAAAACATCGCGTAAGGTACGTCGGGAACGTAGTAATCCGCACCGGACATCGGGGTGGAGTAGTATTTCGTTTGGATCGAAAAGACACCGGTGGGGGTGGGGGTAGAATCGACGCCGCTAGAGATATACGTGGAGTACACCAGACTCGAACCCGACCACGCCGTCAGTAACTGCTGGGAGAGATCCACCTCGATCCAGCGCTGCCCGGAATTTTCCAGATACCGAATCTCGGCCATAATGCTTTGGGCGAGTTTTTGTGGTTCCGGTTGGGCGGTCTCAAACGGAGTATTTCCGGTGGGGGCAGCACGTCCCGGTGCGGACAAAATACCGAGCGCGCCGACACTAAAAACGGTCTGAATGGCTGCAAGGGTAACACAGCGTCGAAGCAGTGAAGAAAAGAAACGAGACATAGGTTTATTGCTTGTAAAATAGCCGATCGCGGTGATATGTCTAGCTTAACTGTGATAATGGACAACGGACAATTGACAATTGACAATTAATAAGGATTAATAATAAATCAATTGTTTGTCTCCTCGTCCTCCTTCTGGTCTTCCTTTTCCCCACTCCGCGCTCCCGTTGGCAAAGCACAGGCTATGCCCATACTCAGAATTCCCAACTCCGAATTCCGAATTCCGAATTCTAAATGCAAGTGGGGACGCACCCGCGCAGTGCATCCCCACAAACCATCGACATATTGAATTGCCTGTAACTGTCTGTAACCTGTCAGTCAAAATCTGCCAATTTCGTTAGATTAGCGAGCAGACCCGACGAGGCGATCGAAACTGCCCAATTGAGCCACGAGTTGGGCGAATTCAGCGCGCTGTTCGGAGGTAAGCACTCCGCGAATTTCCATCATGCCGTCGAAGTGCAAATCCGAGAGGTCCGCTTGCAGTTCGCGCACTTTCTTTTGCTGGCGGCGGAGGCTGCGGGTAGAAGTATCTTCGGCCATCATTTCCGTCAACCGCGCCTGAACTTGTTGCAACTCGTTGCGAGTGGTGGCAGTGCGCGCCGTGTAGGTTTGGCGGATAGCGGCAATCTCCCGCGTTTGCTCGGTGGTGAGTTGGAGGCGCTCGGCCACGGTGGGTTCGCTAGGCTTGACGGGGGTTTCCGGACGGACGACGGGACGGGGAGTCGGACGAGAGACCACGGGAGAGGTTTCGGCCAGTTCGCTCAGGGTGAGGTCGTTGGTGAGGTAGTGATGACCCAGGGTGCGACCTTGGTAGTTACGCTTGGTAAAGCGCCAGCCGGGGTTGAGTTCGAGCTTCACGAAACCGGAAGACACGCCATTGGCACGGGCGATTTCCAGGGGGGGAACGTTACGACGACCGAAGGGAACTCCCATCAGCACCAAGTCATCTCCTTGTTCCTCGACACGCAAGGAATAGCGCATTCCCATGTCTTCGCCGCCGACGCGGATGGAGTAGCCGTTACTATCGGTAGCGCGACCGCAAACGCCGGAGAAATTGAAGTTGAGGAGGAGGGGATCGATTTCTACGGGGTTGGCTCCGGTTTCGTTCCAGCAAGCCCGAGTAGAGGAGATTTGTTCGAGAACTAGCAACTGATGACGAGAGGTTTCACCCACCGGTGCGGCGATCGCAATCACTTTATCCTGGTTGACTTCCGTTTGTCCGAAGGTGCTGGCAACGGCCGTCTGGGGAGTGAAGGTAGAAACGGCAGTCAGTGCGGCGGTGGCGAGGGCGGCGAAGGGGAAGGAAGCTTTCATGTCGTCTGTCCGGTGGGGGTTTGTTTGCTATGTCCTTATTGTGGGGGTAAGCTTTTTGGGATTGGCGGGCGATCGGTCTACTTTGGTAATTGTCCATGAATAGTTGTGACAGTTGGGTGGGTTGGTTAGTGCGGAATTTCGCGGTTTTCCGTGGGTTGGGCGGTGCGAGTGGGGGTTGGGGCTTGGGCAATCCTTGAGAGTGTCACGGGGGTTTTGGGAATCGGGGAGGTAGAGGAGGAGGCAAGTAGGATGGGCAAGCATCAATCTGTTGCAAATGGCGATCGCATCAAACCCCCCTTCTCCAGAACATCATCGACACCGTTAATCGATCGCAGCCAGGGGACCTGTGGAGCAGCATCGGACAGACACACCGGACGCGGTGAGGATGAGTACGAGTAAGGATGTGTAAGGAGGGTAAGAATCAATGGGTCTCAAATAGCGATCGCATCCCAATCCCCTGTCCCACCACTGGGCACTGACGTTAATTTCTTCCCCCTTCCCCTCAAACCCATTTTCAACAGATGCACCCCGCGGATGGTATGGCACTACGCAAATGCATTCGGACATTGACGAGGATGAGTCTAGGGAGCATCAAACGCATCGCGAGCATTCGATCGGAGTTGGGTTGTACGAAGCATCATGGGTTTAAGCGGAAGATTCGGCGTAATCCACTAACAGGGAAATCCGCTGGCGCAACGTCGTCAAACCGAGATTGTTCGCCGCTGAAATAAACGCTCCCTGGGGAAACTCCTCCTGGGCGATGGCTAAGGTATCCCCGTCCACGCGATCGATTTTATTAAACACCACTAAAATCGGCCCCGGCGTCACCGGCATTTCCGCAAGAATTTCCATGACCGATCGAATATGACTCTGCCAGGCTGGATGGGATAAATCGACCACGTGCAGCAAGGCATCGGCTTCCGTCACCTCCTCCAGGGTAGCTCGGAACGCATCCACCAACGCCGGGGGCAACTCGTGAATGAACCCCACCGTATCCGTGAGCAAAATTTGGCGCGCTTCCCCCGTATCCGCATCGGGAACCGCAAAGCGGCGCGTTGTGGGGTCGAGGGTGGCAAATAATTGATCGGCCGTGTAAATCTCGGCGTTGGTGAGGACGTTGAGCAGCGTCGACTTGCCCGCATTGGTATATCCCACCAGGGCAACCGACGGCACTTGCTGGTGCTGGCGGCGCTGGCGCATCCGTCCCCGATGGGCTTGCAGGCGATCGACTTGTTCCTGCAATCGGGAAATGCGGCGACCGATGGCGCGGCGTTCGGTTTCCAGTTTCGTTTCCCCCGGTCCTCGGGTACCGATACCGCCCCCCAGTCGAGACATGGCTTGCCCCCGTCCCGTCAGTCGAGGCAGAGTATATTCCAATTGCGCCAACTCCACCTGCAATTTCCCCGCTTGGGACTGGGCCCGTTGGGCAAAGATATCGAGAATTACTTCCGTGCGATCGACCACTCTCACACCGATACGAGCTTCCAGGTTGCGGACTTGGGCGGGGGAGAGATCGCGATCGAACACCACCAAATTGGCCCCCAAAGTTTGGGCTGCCAGGGCGATTTCCTCCACTTTACCCGCCCCGACAACGGTTTGGGGATGGGGGCGCGATCGACTCTGCTGCATGGTTTGCAAGACCGTGCCCCCAGCCGTATCGATGAGTCGGGCGACTTCTGCTAAGCCTTCTTGAAACTGTTCGGTCTTGATGCCATCGGTTCTCACCCCCACGAGCAAGACGTTATCGCCATCGGACTCTACCTCGCGGGCGACGAATTCTCGCTCGAATTCCGCTTCGAGTTCTTCTACCATTTCGACGAAATCTCGCTCCCCGAGAACGTCTAAATTCAGGGGTTCGGAAACCGTCCACGCCGCTTCGGTGGCATTGGGAACCAGATGGGCGAGATAGGCGGCTTTGACGTATCCCGTATCCCCCCCACCGCGACGCTGGAATCCCGATCCCGTCAGCGTCAGCACTACCAAAGCATCCAGGCGCTGAATTGCCATTGCCGTCAGGGCCGCCGTTCCCGGTTCTCCGTCTTTGAGTTGGGTGGCAATGCAGCGAATCCCACTCAGGCGACTTACCCCGTATCGCGGCAGTTCCAGGGGGGGAATCTGGGTTTGGCGCGGCGACCCCACCCCCACGCGAATGACCTGTCCCCGGCGGTTGAGGTAGGCGCACATCGGCTGTCCGACGTCGGTACTAATGGCGGCCAGTCGTTGGGCCAGTTGGGACGTAGCGATGCGATCGCCGGGTATGCGCTGGTGGTACAACCGCTGGAGTTGCTTGAGTTGGTTGGCTTTAAGACCTTGAAGGTTTCCGTGGATGGTATCGATAAGTGTCTCTAACCAGAAGTCTGGTTCCCCGAATCGAGTCAGAATATAGTTATTTTAACGACTGAAAGGGTGATGGGGATGGGGTGTGGGGTGTGGTGTGGAGAATGAATTAATTGAATAATTCTCTTCTTCCTTGTCTCCTTGTCTCCCCAAACAAACCCCTTGACCAATGGCGCATAAGCTTAACCTTTTACCAATCGGTGTGGGGAAGAGTTAATTGAATAATTCTCCTCTCCCCAACCTCCCCCTGCCTTTCCCCAAATCCCTGGAGCAACTGCTATACAATAGGGACTTAGCCCAGCATCAGGCTGCGGTCGATCGCCCGCATCGTTAATCTTGGCTCAAACTATGAGTGCAAACATTCTAGTTGTCGAAGACGAGGTCAAACTCGCTCAATTTATCGAACTCGAACTCAAATTCGAGGGCTATCAAGTCAGTATCGTCCACGATGGGTTGGCCGGGTTGACTGCCGCGCGAGAAACCGCGCCGGATTTGATTATCCTCGATTGGATGATTCCGGGGATTTCTGGGGTGGAGGTGTGTCGCCGCCTCCGCCAAACGGGAGATCGGGTTCCGGTCATTCTGCTCACCGCGAAAGATGAAATCGGCGATCGCGTCGCGGGATTGGATGCGGGGGCTGACGATTACGTCGTTAAACCCTTCAGCGTCGAAGAGTTACTCGCGAGGGTTCGGGCAAATTTGCGACGCACCCAGGAAGAAGATCCCGATTTGCTCGTGTTTGAAGATTTGAGCTTGAATCGTAGCACCCGCGAGGTTTTTCGGGGCGATCGCGCCATCGAACTGACGGCGAAGGAATACGATTTGCTCGAATATCTCATCAGTCACCCCCGGCAAGTTCTGTCCCGCGATCGAATCCTCGAACAGGTGTGGGGATACGATTTTATGGGAGACTCCAATATTATCGAGGTTTACGTTCGCTACTTGCGCCTCAAGCTCGAAGCCAATAACGAAAAACGTCTGGTGCAAACGGTTCGTAGTGTGGGGTACGTCTTGCGCGAGTGATGGGGAAAATTTTAGGTTCTAGATTCCCTGTACTGTCGTCTGTTTCGGGGAGTACTTTCCAATGAAAAACTGGCTGACGTGGTTGATGGCAGTCCCAAATTCTGTGGCGACGGTCCTTCAAGAGTCGAGCCTGCGAAACCCGATCGCCATTAGTTTCGGAGCGATTGCCGGGGCGCTCAGTCGCTACTATCTCGGTATCTGGTTCGCGGGACGATTGGGTCGCACTTTTCCCTACGGCACTTTGTTTGTCAATCTGAGCGGTTCGTTGGCGATGGGATTTTTTGTAACGTTGGTCTTGGAACGGGCGATCGTTGTTTCTCCAGAAGTGCGTTTGTTCGTCGCTGTTGGGTTTCTGGGTTCGTACACCACGTTTTCCACTTACGAACTCGATACGATTGCCCTACTGCGCTCTCAACATCTGTGGCTGGCTGGTCTATATTGGCTCGGGAGTGCGTTTCTCGGGGCGATCGGAGTTTATTTGGGAATCGTTGCTGCTCGATCGCTTTCTTAGATATAGCTAAGCGCATGGCGGTTAAGACAATAAATTCGGGTTGAGTTGTTAGAAATCTTGTAGGGGTCAACGGCCGTTGACCCCTACGGTATTTTCTGTGCAAAATTAAATGTCCTAAGCACTACGCGCTTAGCTATATCAATACTTCGCTCTATTCACCTAGAAAAATATTTAAGAGAGCCCGATCTCCTTTCAGGCTCTCTTTTCGAGGCAAAATTGTATGCCGATTACGCGCAATTGAGGATCGTTCTATCGACCTAAAGCCGCATCGGAAATGCCACCTAAACCCACAGATTGAAGAAGGTCTTCCCAAGTTTGCTTCAACTCAATGTTATGGGGTTGAGCGAGGCGTTGCTCGAACAACGTAACGATCGTCTCTTGCCAAATCCCCGCTTCCGCATACAAGGCGGGATAAGCCGCCGGAGATTCCCCAGCCAACTTTTGACTTAAGTACGGATCGAGATCGACTCGCTTGACCCATCCTTCTACAACTGGGTTGGCCGAGCGATCGAGATCGTCGCAAATCAAGCTCACGTACCATTGATAGGGTTTGCCAACGGTCAGCGGCGGCATATCTGCATCGGTGAGAGTGAAGCCGACGATCCCCGGAGCGTTCGGTAAAGGTAAATTCTTGCGAACCATTTCCGTACCATCTTCTCGGGCGACAATTAGTTCTAGATTTTGACCCGAAGATGAGGGGACGTAAACCAACAGCGTTGGGTGTCCGGCAGTGGTCAAGCCAATTTGCGCGTTGGGTGTAATGGCCATCAAGCCTTCGCTGCTCGACAAGCACGCACCTGTGCCCCGACCGGCACCTCCAGTCGTGCGGTACGGTGCATCTTCTCCGGGAGAGTCAAATTGGATGCCCGCAGAGGCAATCTCATCTAATCTTTCAACGGCTTTTGCACCATAGGAAAAGCCGCATAACAATGCCAAGGATAACGAGAGAGTCAAGGGAACTGTTTTGCAATTCACGATCGGATAACCTCACAAGTAAACAACAACAGAAGAACTGCGGTTATGCGTTCGAACATTTTTTCACTTGCGGTTGCTGTCTTCTTCAAAGAATGAAACTTCTAACCTTAGGTCGATATTCCGTTCGAGAAACAAATCTCAGTAACGGTTCTGTTATTCCAATGCTAGCCCGTTCGATCCTTCGAGAAATATTTCACTTCAAGTTTTTGAACTTGAATAAAAGATTCAGAGCTTTTGCTTCATGAATCTTATCGATCGACGTAAGAAATGCTGTTTGTGTTTTGATAGAAAAACTAATTTTGACTTTAACAGAACTTCTCAGTCGACTTACACTCTAAAATACCCAATCACCTCAGTAATATTACCAATTCTATCTACTTTTTTCGTAAAGATACCTGCAATACTTTATTTTTTACTTAAAGATTATGTAAAGTCTAGCGCCGAACAAACTTTTTTAATCTTTAATGCATGCAGATTGAGAGATAGAATCACGTGGCGACTCATATCCTAGCAGAATTTTAAGGTAGTAAACTGAGAAAATGCTGAAAATCGAAATTGTGTTGCTCGCAATCCAAATATAGAAGATAGTTCCAAGATAACTATATGTCTTGAGAGTTATCTTACTGCTAGCAATGATATTTTTTGCTCCTCACCCCAGCATAACGCAAGTCAATCGGAGACGATATGAGTGGGGTCATACTCCACCCCACTTTGAGAGTGTTAGATTCTTGGCGTCGTCATCTCGATCGGGACAAGAAGCTTAAGCCTGTTTTTGATTTGAGTTAATGAAATATCCTAGTGCAGGGTGGTAGGAATGATTAGACAGTAAAAGTATCGTCTAAATAGATTTTCAGAGTCTTTGAACCTGATTGACTGACAAAACTCAGAAGCCTTAGACTACCCGCGCCCTTACTGAAAGTAGCGATATCGGACGAAATACTGGAGAGAGCGACAATTCGGCAAAACTCGGTACACTTCGAGTGGTCATGGTCGCATTCATTAAAATGAAAAGGGCGCGAACGGCGATCGCAAGGATTCGAGTCCCAATCATAGAAGCCTGAAATTATAAGGGTTTAAACCCATTTTGAAGGGAGGGGGTGGATCCATAGCGCTTAGCGCTTGTTTATTGATACAAATCGAAGAAATCGGTATGTTCCATTGCCCGTTCCCTATTTCCCATGACGGAAAATTTGCAATGAGACCGGCGCGAACTGCTATAAATCCTAATTCCAGCAAGGCTTTGGGTCCCTTTCGAGATCCAAAGGGACTTGCCAAAAAATAAGAGACCAGCTTGCCAACGACTTGCTGTAGGGTTAACGGTCGTTGACCCCTACGATTGGTATATTATTTTCCCGCAGATCCCAAAGTTGTCAAAAGACCACTGTGCTGGCCAGGTTGACTGACAACTCACCAACTCTATTACTTCACGATTCCCCGTCGCGTTCTCTCCGTCGAGACTGAGGGACCGTGACTGCCACGAAGTAAACGATCGCTGAAGTTGCAGGTATTTTCCTGGCAATCCATTTGGGCGAGGCGCAAACGAGACTCAGTCAAAATGGTACGAAGTCCAGAAACGTTGATGGCGCTTTTGGCTTCGATCCGACCGGACATCAGCGCCACCAGGATCGTGAAAATGAAGGCGCGAAGTAGCATCGAAAGGTGGGAAATTCGCTCGGTTCGATCTGACATAACCCTTGCACTCAAATGCGACGTTGAACGATCTCGCCACCAATTCCAAACCCACTTACAGGAAGTCGATCGATTTAGATTTCCCGAACGCCAAACAGAAAATGTGTTTAGTGCAGCGCCGATAATTTGCATTCGAGAACGATCGATCTAAGACGAAGAAGGGTTGCTATCCGCCGAAAACCCGCAATTTTCAGGGAGAATCATTGAAGGAAAATCAAGCGAAAGCAGCTCGGAGAATTTTAGGAATGATATCGGTCAGCGATAGAACTTGGGGTTAGCACTGCAACGTAGCTTTTAACTCTATTCTTCTATTATCGCGTATTTATACTGAGGTAGGAGCGATCGACATCGCTACCAGTCCGCGATCTCTCGGAATTATTTTGGCGATCGATATCACAAGAGCATTCTAGATCGTTCTCCAAGAGCCTTATTGTCTCTAGTTTTGATTCGGTACGACTTGCGCGATGGATGACTTGGGGGAGTGAGTGAAAATTTTTTCTTTTTTAAAATTTCACCCAGTATACCAGCCCCCAGGTCAACTCAGAAATGGTGTTGGCACGGGAAGACAACCCGATCCCGATCGCAGCAACCTCTATTCTTCGCCACTCGAGGTCTGACCCACCTCACAAGCCTTCTCCAACCGTGCCCGATCCCAGCCCCGTTGATGCAGAATCAGCCAAGATTGGATTAAATCGGGACCTTTGAGCGCTCCGGTCAATCCAGCCCGCAGGGATTTCATGACCAACCCCTTCTTGACCCCTTGCGCCTTCGTCACCTGTTTGACGATCTCTTTGGCGGCATCTTCAGTGAGGGGAGCATCCGCATCGATTTTTTCCCATACTGCTTGGAGTAGAGGCACGACCCCTTCTTGGCGCACTTGCTGGGTTGCATCTTCGGTAAACTCCACCGATTCCACCATCAATGCCCGACTCATCTCCACGGCGTCTGGCAGTACCGTCAGACTCGGACCGATGGTTTGAGTGAGTGCCTTCAGCCACGGCAGATCGCCTTCGGGATCGAACTCGTAACCCCCCGCTTGCCAGTAGGGAATCAATGCCGCCATCAACTCGTCTGCGGGCGTTTCGTGCAAGAGCTGACCGTTAAGCCAATTGAGTTTATCCCAATCAAACTTCGCCCCGGCTTTATTGACGCGATCGAAGCCAAATTTCTCGGCCGCTTCAGCCAGGGTAAACCGCTCCTGACTATCCGGCGGCGACCAGCCCAACAACGCCATGTAGTTCGCCATCGCCTCGGGAGTATACCCCATCTTCTGGAACTCCGACACCGAAGTCGCCCCATCCCGCTTCGAGAGTTTCTGCCCTTTAGGATTGAGAATCAACGGCGTGTGGGCAAATTTCGGTACGGCTGCCTCCATCGCCTCGTAGAGCAAAATCTGCTTGGCGGTATTGGCAATGTGGTCTTCCCCGCGAATGACGTGGGTGATTGCCATATCGATATCATCGACCACAACCGCCAGATTATAGAGCGGCTGTCCCACTTCTCCGGGGACGGCAGCCCGCGCCACCACCATATCACCACCTAAATCGCTGCCTTTCCAGGATAGGTTGCCCCGCACTAAATCATGCCAGGTAATCGTGCGATCGTCGTCAATTTTGAAACGAATCACCGCCGTGCGTCCCTCCGCCTCAAATTCCTGTTGTTGTTCGGGAGTCAAGTTTCGATGGCGGTTATCGTAGCGGGGAGCGAGCTTAGCCGCTCTTTGGGACTCGCGCAGGGTTTGGAGTTCTTCGGGAGTGGCATAGCAACGATAAGCCAATCCCTTATCGAGTAAAGTTTGAATCGCTTGTTGGTATAGGTGGGTGCGATCGCTTTGGAAAATCGGACCTTCATCCCAATTTAAACCCAACCACTGCAAACCATCGAGAATATTTTGGGTATATTCTTCCCGAGAGCGCTCTCGATCGGTATCCTCCACCCGCAGAATGAATGTTCCCCCTTGATGGCGAGCGAACAGCCAGTTAAATACGGCAGTACGAGCCGTACCGATATGCAGATTTCCAGTAGGACTCGGGGCCAGACGAACGCGAACAGACACGACTAATTTTCTCCGCTCTAATAACGACACTCTAGATTGTAGAGCTTCGCTGAGACCAAAAGCTAAAATTTTTGAACGGGACTGACGGGGCTCGAACCCGCAACTTCCGCCGTGACAGGGCGGTGCTCTAACCAATTGAACTACAGTCCCTTGCAGGTGTAATAACTATTGTGCCTACTCTGGATCCATTTGTCAAATTATTTTGGGAAAATTCTGAAAAATCTTTCAAACTCACCTCAAATCCAGGTCCCCGATCGCCTCTCAACTTCTTGGGCAACGACGAGTTTGCCGACAAATCGACCTAAAATCAATGATGATGAAAAAACACGTTGAGTTTGTATGATGAAAGTTGGCGATCGCGTTCGCGTTATCGAATCTGTTGTGATTTACCATCATCCCGAACATCGCAACCAGCCTTTCGATATCAAAGGAACCGAAGGAACGATCCGCACGATTATGGAAGACTGGAAGGGGCGACCCATCAGTCCCACCTTACCAATTGTCGTTCAGTTCACTCTGACCAAGAAAAAATTGACCGTTCATTTCAAAGGCGAAGAACTCGAAATCGTTGCGGACGAATAGAGATCGATAAGCCAGAGCTGGGGCAATCCGGGAAGAAAGCACTCCGTAGAATTGGGAATTTTCCGATTCCGGTCAATGACTCGGAGCTGACATAAGTGGTTCTTCCAACCATCCCCGATGGAGATCGCAATGGGGAAGAGATTTGTTTTCCCCGATCTGTCGTCCTCCTTGTCTTTCCCACCCCCGCCTCCCCATCTTCCCTCAAGAATCAATCGGAATATTGCTGCAGCCGTTCGGGTCGCGGAATTTTGCCGAGACACCGAAAACCGAAAAACCCCCATCTCACTCGAACAAGCCGATCGACAGTTCGGACTGAATGCTGATGGAGATCGGTGGTCATGGCGATCGCTAAGAGCGGGATTGGCGTTGAAACCAGCTCAAAATATTGAGTTCTCCTTCCATTCTCTTCATTTCCTCTTGGTGCATTTTTGCCGTCGCGTAGTACCACTGACAGTAACGCTCGAAGCTTTGGCGATATTCCACTTCCCGATAGAAATCCTGGCTTGTGCGATAGCTCGCGAGCCATTCTTGGACGGCGCCCTCGCCCATGGGGAGATTGGGTCGAAATTCTTCAAACATAATGCGAAGGTTGAATTTCTCTCATTCTAAACAGCAGGTGTGGCGAATGACGAACGCTCAGAGCCGATCTCGGGTCACTCTAGAGAAACGCAGCAGCGATCGCGACCTTGTTCCTTGGCTTCTACCAATGCTTCTTCGGCTGTGGCAATCAGAACCCCGGGGGACAGATCTGACGCGGGAACGTGCGTGCCGATTCCCGAACTGATGGTAATGTATTCGCTAATGCCGGGTTGGTGGTGGACAACTTTTAAGCGCTTCACCTGCAATCGAATGAGTTCGGCCACTTGTACTGCGCCTTCGAGACTGGTGTTCGGTAAGATAGCGGCAAACTTTTTCGGACCGTAACGGGCGATAAAGTCAGCCGGACGCTTAGCTGTGGCACGAATCGCCTCGGCCACTTGTTGCAAGCACCGATCGCCAGCCTGATGGCCGTAAGTATCGTTGTACTCTTTGAAATAATCGATATCGCACAAAATTAACGACAGTGGTTGTCGATCGCGTTTGAGCCGTCGCCACTCTTGGGTAAGGTGTTTGTCGAATTGGCGGCGATTGGCCACTTGAGTCAAGCCATCTAATTGGGTCAGATGTTGCAGTTGCTGGTTCGCTTGGGCGATCGTCGCTTGTTGCTCGGCGACTTGGAGTCGCAGTTGGACGAGTTCGAGTTGGGTCTTGACCCGAGCAATCGCTTCTTTCGCCTCGTAAGGTGCGACCAGGTAGTCATTTCCTCCCACTTCAAAAATCTTACTTTTATCTAAGTCAACGGTTGAGTCGAGGGATAAAATTACGGGAATTGCGCGGGTTTCTGGAGAGGTTTTGAGGATTTGACACACTTCATAACCATTGGTTCCCGGCAGGGCGACATTTAAGACGATCGAGTCGGGAAGCTTCGTTTTCATGGCCGCAAACGCACTGGCAGAATCGGCAGCCTTTCTGACTTGATATCCTTGACCGATGAGTAGAACGGAGAGCAAATATTGGTTGTCGGGATTGGCGTCAACGACCAAGATATCT
Source organism: Zarconia sp. (assembly GCF_057467645.1). Taxonomy (NCBI): domain Bacteria; kingdom Bacillati; phylum Cyanobacteriota; class Cyanophyceae; order Oscillatoriales; genus Zarconia; species Zarconia sp. The sequence continues at coordinate 22,701 of NZ_JBRJXU010000028.1, read as the reverse complement.
GCTTTATGTGTTGATGCGCGATCGGAACTCATAGGAATAAAAGTTAAGTGGGAAACTCAGTGGCTAGAGTGTTATCGCTATTGGGGCAATCTTGCAGATTACCCCTGTTCGACAAGTGAAATAACCAGAACGGATGATATAGAAAAATAGAGAGCGACCTCCGCAAGAGAGTCTCCTGTGAGAGTCTCGTGTCTGAGTGGGTTGGGTGTACTTCCGTAATGGACAACCCCTTAAAACTGAAGCCGATCGATCCCCCCAGTCCGGGAAAAACTGGGAAATATCGCTTGGACTCGACTCGATTGGCGAGCGTTGTTGTCAAAGGTCTTCTCTGTCCAACCTCCGCGCTCGTGCTGGGGAGGGGAAACAACGCTGGGAAAATCCATGTTGCAAAGTTAGCAAATCTGGGAGCACCGCGCCAGTGACGCGCCGTCTGCATCAGAAATACATCAGAGATACACAAGGGTGCGATCTCCTCGTGACGTGCCGATCGGATCTGACACGTCGAACCCCACACACTCCGGTCAAAGTCGCACTCGGTCGATTGTCAAGAAATTTTTAGGTACTCTTGGGACACTCTCGAACACCATACGAACTCAGCGATCGATATCGATCTTGACTTCTAAAAGCAGTTTACAGTTTTACTTCCAAAAATCAGTAAAGAATGAGTTTTTCAAAGGGGTCGGTTTAAGGTAACTTGAGGAAAACTCTGAAGGTCAGGGACACATAGACCGAGAAAACCAGGAAGATCCAGAAAAAACTAGAGATGAGAATTTTAAATGTTTCGTTCTCTGCCTGGGCTTCCTGGAACTTCCCCGACCCTCAAAGCTCTCTGAGCTGATGGTGTTCCTAAACTCAAACCCAATTCGCACCCGAACTTGATATGACCCTTTCTCTGGCTCAAGATGCGATTTCCGTGCTGATCGACCTCGCCGAACGCGGAGAAATCGATCCCTGGAATGTGAAAGTCATTGAAGTGGTCGATCGCTATCTGAGCGAACTCAATCCCGTACCGGAAAAGGGTACGAGTCCCTACTATGCAGATTTATCGAGATCGGGACAAGCTTTTCTCTATGCCTCTATGCTGGTACTGCTCAAAGCCGATAGTCTGCTGCAATCGACGTCTGAAAGCGAAGACGCGGATCTAGAAAATGCCGAGGAATGGTTTGAGGAAGCCCGAGACGCGATCGCCACCTTGCCCCTCAAGCTCGAAGAACAGTTACATCGTCGTGCGGTGGCCCCTCCCCCCCGAAAACGCCGGGTCACGCTCCAGGAGATGATCGCTCAGCTGCAACTGATGGCTCAAACCCTCGCCGAACCCGTACGTCGTTCTCGCTCCCGTCGCGCGCTGCGGCAGGCGAAATCAAAAGCCGCTCGCGATATTACCCAACTCGCCCACCAGGAAAACTTAACGGAAACCGCGACGGAGTTGGAACAATTTTTGCGCGATCGGCAATCGGAGATCTACGATAACCGCGAGTGGCTGCCTTTTGAAGAACTGCTTGTCGTGTGGACTCCGACCGCCCCGCCATCCCCTCACGCCTCGGAAAACAGCGATCGAGTCGCGCTTTTTTGGGCGTTGCTACTGCTCTCCTCCCAATCTAAAGTAGAACTCGAACAAGAAGAATTTTACCAAGATCTCAAAATTCGCCTGACCCTCGATGCCAACGGCACTTCATGAAAACTTTAGAAACGGGGGAATCGAGGGGGGTCCGTGTTGGATTGAGGGAGATCGAGATCGATAATGGAGAATCCCGTCTGGAGGGAAAACCTCCTTCTCATAAGGCTTCTGGGAGCCTCCCATGCAGACTCTCACTCATGACTTTGCGTGCTTGCGTCATGCCATACCCACTTGTGCGGTTGGGATCGACACACCCTAGACAGAAGCTCGTGTCGATCGTTAAATAAATAGAGTTCGATCGCGCTCGTTAGAACTAGCAAATGTAAGCTAGATTAACATTGGGAAGACTGTTTCCCAAATCAAAGCGTGCCGAGGGTTGAATAGGTAAAGCGTATGAAAGCCATGATTTTGGCGGCAGGGAAAGGAACCCGCGTCCGCCCGATTACATACACAATTCCCAAACCGATGATTCCCATCTTGCAAAAGCCGGTGATGGAATTTTTGGTGGAATTGCTGCGCCAGCATGGATTCGATCGAATTATGGTCAATGTCAGTCACTTGGCAGACGAGATCGAAAATTACTTCCGTGACGGTCAGCGATTTGGCGTTCAGATCGGATATTCCTTTGAAGGTCGAATTTCCGATGGTGAGTTGATTGGAGAAGCGCTCGGTTCCGCTGGCGGAATGAAGAGAATTCAGGACTTTTCACCCTTTTTTGACGATACTTTTGTCGTGTTGTGCGGAGATGCACTCATCGACTTAGATCTCTCGGCGGCGGTGAAGTGGCACAAGGAAAAAGGTTCGATCGCTACGGTGATTATGAAATCGGTCCCCAAGGAGGAGGTTCCCAGCTACGGGGTCGTCGTCACCGATGAGGAGGATCGCATCAAGGCTTTCCAAGAGAAACCCTCGGTTGAAGAAGCCCTCAGTACGAGTATCAACACGGGTATTTATATCTTCGAGCCGGAGGTGCTCAAATACGTTCCCTCCGGTCGTGAATACGATATCGGTGGCGATCTCTTCCCCCAGCTGGTGGAAATGGGCGCTCCGTTCTACGGTTTGACCATGGACTTCCAATGGGTGGACATCGGTCGCGTCCCGGACTACTGGCGAGCCATTCGCAGCGTCCTTCTGGGTCAGGTGAAAAACGTGGCTGTTCCCGGCAAAGAAGTGGCCCCCAACGTCTACGCGGGTCTGAACGTGGCGGTGAACTGGGACAAAGTGGATATCCAAGGTCCCGTGTATATTGGTGCGATGACTCGCATTGAAGACGGCGCGAAAATTATCGGTCCGGCAATGATCGGTCCCAACTGCTGTATTTGCGGTAACGCCACAGTGGATAACAGTGTGATTTTCGAGTATTCTCGTCTCGGACCAGGGGTGCGCTTAGTCGATAAGCTGGTTTTCGGGCGCTACTGCGTGGATAAAACGGGCAATACCATTGACGTACAAGCAGCAGCTCTCGATTGGTTGATTACTGACGCGCGTCAATCTTTGCCGATGGAACCTCCCACGGAACATCAAGCCATCCAAGATTTGTTGGGGGCCGAAGAAAACTCTCGGGTTTGAATTGAGTGGTCTGGGGGTTAGGAAAAGAGCACAGCGTCCATCGATGGACTCTCTTGAAATGGGTTTGGGGCATGGGAGATCGAGTGTGGGAGCAAGTTCCCCTCTTCTGATGAGGATAGTACCTTGCCCTCAAACTAACTTAAGGGACTTGCCAAAAAATAAGAGACCAGCTTGCGAACGACTTACTGTAAGGGTTAACGGCCGTTGACCCCTACGATTGGTATATTATTTTCCCGCAGATCCCTAAGTTTGTTCCGAGAAGTGTGACTCAGTTCCGGCTGAGTTTTCAGGTCTGGGAATCAATCTTTCAACTTTTCTTGATGTCGGCATTACTTACCGAGTAATCCGCCAAGCTAACTTTGCCCGGCGCTAAGATTCTCCGCCTCCCCGTTTCTCCGTGTCTGGTGCGTTAGTCTTCACCAGTCATTTTTGCTTTGGCGAATTACTAGTCACGCCATGTGCAACTTAATTCTCCAAAATCCTCTCGCACGGGGGGGGAGGGGGAAGGGGAAAAGGGGGATAAGTCTACTCGCTCACCATATCGCGAGTGCAAAAAGAGCGCACACCGCGTTAGTCTGGATCGTTTACCAAACGCGCTCGAACCCGATCGCGAGCGAACCTCAAGCCAACAGACGGTTTTTCAGGTCAATTGCCAGCTTGCTTGGTACCGGCAAGGCTTTGAGCTATTTTTGTCGAACCTCATGAATAATGTAGGCGAAAATATCCAACGCGCTCTATTGCAATCGTTGGGTGTTTTCGATTGTCACATCTAAAAGAGCGTACCCCCGGTTGCCATCAGAAGTTTCGACCAACTGGCTGCGGCGTAATTGAATAATCGGATGAGTATATTCCTTTAAAAAATAAGTGATTATACTGAATTTTCGATCGAATTTTTAAAAAATAAGTGATTATACTGATACAAAAAAATCGATCGATCGGAAATTTTTACAAAAAATATTAGTTTTTAAACTGCTTGCAGATCGATTGAGATATCAAAAATACGACAGAACTTGCTTCCTAAATAGAGTTGAGCTCGTAATGCTACCCACAAATTATCGATCGATATAATATTAAACTTAAACAACAACTGCGTATTTATACGAGACTCGATCGAAATGGGGATAAAGAACTCCGCAATAACCCCAATAAGAATTTAACCCTCGAAATTAAAGTCACCGTGAGGCTTCGGAAGTGACGCTATAATACAAAAACTAATATGGCAGTTTCGTTACAGATGCTTAAACTTTTTCCGGATAAGTGCATGTTTTAAGTGCATTTTTTAGTGTATGCCTAACTCAACAGAGTGGTGGTTCCCAAGCTTATTAAATCAGCGGCGATCGTATCACTCTCTCGAACATTATCAATTTTCAAAAACGCTCCTTGGAATGTAATTTGCTGCCATGTAAATTGCGATAGCACAGCTTGAAGTGCAACATCCAAGGATTTCTTGTTCTTGGGGCGTCCGTACCTAGCCACACCCATTGCAACATTTCCCAGACACAAACAGATCTATGCAGGCAATCGATCCCGTACTTCGATATCATTCAGATCCCGCACCCTATCAAGCTTGGAAAAAAGCAGTCAATCATACCGGCATTGAATTTGCGCCTACCCCCCTCAAAGCCGTCTCCGGTCAAATTCCTTCCGGTTTGCGAGGTTCTCTCTATCGCAACGGGCCTGCTCGTCTAGAACGAGGGGGACGTCGCGTCGGGCATTGGTTTGACGGAGATGGGGCAATTTTGGGCGTACATTTCCAAGAGAATGGGGCAACTGGTGTTTATCGCTTCGTCCAAACTCAAAGCTACTTGGCTGACGAACGCGCCCGAACCCTCACCTGCGGCAGTTACGGCATGGTATCCCCTAAACCCAAGCTGCTGTCGATGCTCAAACCCGTGCGCCAGCTTCTGAAGAATCCAGCAAGTGTCTCGGCTTTGGCACTGTCCGATCGCCTCCTGGCATTATGGGACCAAGGACATCCCTACGTCCTCGATCCCGAAACCCTCGAAACCCGAGGACAAGACACCCTCGGCGTTCTCCAAGAACATCAACCCTATGCCGCTCATTACAAGCGAGACTCGCGCACAGGGGAAATTTACAATTTCGGGATCACCTATGGCATGAGTGCCACTCTGAATGTTTACCGCAGCAACCCGACGGGACGCATCGAAAGGCAAACGACCATCGACCTGGGATGTTTGCCCATCGTTCACGACTTCATTATTGCTGGGGCTTATCTGGTATTCTTCGTTTGTCCCGTACGCCTCAATCCCATTCCCGTGGTTACCTATCGTAAAAGTTTTAGCGATTCTCTGTCTTGGCAGCCGGAATGGGGGACGCAGATTTTAATTCTCGATCGCGAAACCTTAGAAGTGGTCAGTCGTGGCGAAACCGATCCGTGGTACTTGTGGCATTTCGGTAACGGCTACGTGGATACCGATGGCTCGATCGTTGGAGATATGGTGCGTTACGAAGATTTCAAAACCAACGACTATCTCAAAGAAGTGGGTCTGCTCGATATTAAAACAGGCGCACCGGGAACCCTGTGGCAGTTCCGAATCGATCCGAAGTCGGCCAACGTTCTGGAAATGGAAGAGGTTTTGCCTTTGGGTGGAGAATTTCCGGTGGTTTCCCCTCGCGAAGTGGGGCAATATTCTCGATATACCTACCTTTCCACCTTCCGACCGGGAACCGATATTTCCCGAGACCTGTGGGGGACGATTTCTCGATTCGACTATCGAACTGGGGAGGCGACGATCGCCCAGATGGGTCCCAACCACTATCCCACGGAACCCATTTACGCACCGGATGCCGAAAATCCCGATCGCGGTTGGATTCTGACAGTAGTGTTTGATGGCGATCGCAACCAAAGCGAAGTTTGGATCTACGATGCCGAAAAACTCGATGGCGAACCGGTTTGCAAACTTGCTCTACCGGGAATTATCCCCATCGGTTATCACGGTACTTGGAAACCGGCTTAGGCGCGAGTTGGGTTAAACACTGACGATTTGGAGTGAGGCGATCGTAGGCAAAAATAGAGCGATCGAATAATGAGATGCTGGGAAAGGCGAACGCGGATACGTTCGTGCGGGCACTAACTTATCGCTTGTTTTTAACTGAGGGGAGTTTGAGGGGAAGAGCAAGTCCCGCCCTCTACTCGGGACGATCGTCGCCAATCTGGCGATTGCGCCGTCCTACGAGTGAGGGTCGGGATACAGCAACCTCAATGCGAAAATTAAGGGACTCGATGTCCGGCAAATTTTCAACCAACACGTCTTTATTTCCCGGAATGTCCATGCTTTGTGCTATAGAATAGCAATGGTTGGAGCCAATTACTCGACCCACTCGACTGACGCACGAGGCAACCGTAGCGGTATAAATGTACTCGGCTCAGATCGGGGAATAGGCGGAGTCACGCTTAGTAAAAGCCATACTTAGCCTCACGTAAAATCGTCAAAACCCATACGCATACAAATAATTTCTGCCTTGGGAACCAGGGCGGCTGCCGGGTCACTGAGCGTAGTCGAGGTGTAGCTGTAAGTGTCGGGAAACCGAGCAAGACCAGTGGACGCTGTGTAAGACCCAATCATCTTCGGATGAAAAGGCAACGGCGGATGAAACCGGAAGCCAGCGCTCTGTTGTCGGGAGTGGCGTAGCCGCGACCTATGACAACGAGCGTCTGGTAGTTCACACCATCATTCATTCTTTAACGCCAGTTCGGGATAAGAAGTATCCGGTGAAGGTGGGGAACGGGGAATGGGAAATGGGGAATGAATGCCCCACTCACCCGAAGAGGATATTCACCACCTGTGGTGAACTCAGTTGTGACATGTTCACCGAGTTCGCCTCGGGTGATTCTCAAATCTCACCCAGAGTGGGCATTACCGCCTATGGCTTAACCCGCGCCTCACGTTTCTTTACCCTTCTTGAGGTCGATCGCCCAACATTCGTCAAAATTTATATTATTCACAAATCGTTCGTGCGATCGACGACTTGGAAGAAGTGAAGGCTAGAATGTCAGCAACACTCGTCGGAGAAAGATTGCCTTGTGCAGACAAGATGGCTCGTAGGATCGCTGAAAACTCGAGTATTGTTGATGGTTGTGCTACCCACGACGATCTTACTATCGCAGTGCCGATATTCCAGCTCTGTCACAATAGAGAGCAAAATCCAGAGGTCGATCGAAGTGGAAATGGATTCTAGCAAAAACGATCGACCTCGCTCGGGGGTTTTTGCTCAGAACTGGGGTTCGGCATGCTCGTTTTATCGCCAGGGAACCCGTTCGTGTTCGATCGAATTCGACGGCTTAGAGCGACAACGATGCGAAGTCTGTCGCGAAGGGAAATCTTGCTTTAGAGCCACGGAGCGCGGACGCGAGAGGCAGTTGTGTGAGGCATACCGAGAAAATAAGTCTTGCTTTTTGGCACTGGACTCGGGAATCGATCGGGATTGGTGCGAGCACCTCAAAGAAAATAAGTCCTGTTTTTTCGCATTAGATGGGAGCGATCGCACCGACTGTGAGAACGGTCGAGTTCCCATCGATCATTGGTTTTGGCTTAACTAAAGAGAGTGACGCGACTTGGACCGATCGTGCGATCGCAACAACGACATTGCCCGTCTAGCGGGCGATTGAGTGGCTCGAGATCGATCGCGAAAACACAGGTACGTTCATCTTTTTACAAATAATCTTGCCAGTCGTGAGAGTTTACAAATCTGAGAAGATCGCCTCTTTTTGACTCCAGGGTTAAATTCAAGTGTGCTGCATTTTTCGTTGCGCAGGTTGCAACCGATATTACTTACCGCTGTAGTAGAAGGCAATTTCTTTATCTTTGAGGGGAACGAAATCGGCATCGAGTAGCATTTGGTTTAGCTCTTCTTGCAGGAGATGCTTGGCACCAATGCGGACGATGCGCGATCGCATGGTATTGGTAACACCACTGCGCTGCCGCTGACCTTCAAGTGCCATCACTCGATTGTAGAGTTCGAGCTTAGTTTCGGGAATGGGGGAACCATCGAGATCGAGTCCTTTAGCGATCGCGGCATCAACGGCATCAGCTCCCGTGGACGGAGAAGAGGCGGGGGTTTCAGAAGACATGGCAACATCTGTACATAGGACTTCGGGATTATACCACTGCAGCGATCGTCCTTCTTAGAATCTGATGAAGCGCAACTTATTAAATGTCTCTACCGCTAACGTAAGAATTTGAGATAGACTCGATGGCGCGATCGCATCCAAATTTGGAGGGCTAACTTATGAATCAATGGACGTCTAGCGAACACGCCCTAGACTATCTCGCCCGCGCCGATAAAATTCCCCATCGCACGGAGGGAGAAGCCGTACTCCTAGATTTAGTGCCCAAAACCGTCAAGCGAGTTCTGGATTTAGGAACGGGGGACGGGCGCTTGCTGGCATTACTCAAACTCGATCGTCCATCTTTTGAAAGTATTGCTCTGGATTTTTCCCCGACGATGCTTGTCGCTGTCAGGCAGCGGTTTGCAGAGGATAATACCGTTGAAATTCTCGAGCGCGATCTCGATCGACCCTTACCCGAATTCGGTCAATTCGATGCGGTGGTATCCAGCTTTGCCATCCACCACCTCGACGACGATCGCAAACGCGCCCTCTACGCTGAAATCTTCGAGATTCTCGAACCCGGGGGCATTTTCTGTAACCTGGAACATGTCGCCTCTCCAACCCCCAGATTGCACGCCCGGTTTCTCGATACAATCGGCTACACCCCAGAAACAGAAGACCCCTCGAACCAGTTGTTGGATGTGGAAACCCAACTCAGATGGTTTCGAGAGATCGGCTTTCTCGATGTGGATTGCTATTGGAAGTGGTTAGAAATGGCGCTGTTGGCGGGGGTGAAACCTGTTTGAATGCAAAATTAAAAATTAAAAATTTCGACTCCTCTCAACGCCCTAAAAAAGTCTCGATATGCCGATAGAGATCGCAACGACGATATGACTGGTGGCGTGGGCAATGGCGGCTGCTTCTAAACTGCGCTTCCAGTACAACCAGCCGTATACCGCACCGATGCCGTTAAGAGCGATCGCCCGTACCACCAGTAACGGAGTGAGGGGAACGAGGGCGGCAGTTGCGGGGAGATGTCCCAAGCCAAAGAGTAGGGTAGAAATGGCGATCGCCCCCCACATCACTCCAGGATGGGGTGTACCCCGTCGCCGTTGCAGCAACCGCCACCCAATCCAAGCCAGTAGCGACATGAATCCCCACCGCATTATCAATTCTTCCGTGATGCCTCCGTAGAGAATTCCCGCTAAACTCGTCAGTGGGTTGTAGGGCATCGCGTCGTTGAGTGCCCGAACTGCCGGAATCCAAGAAGAAAGTACTCGATCGAGTCCCAGAATTCCCAAACTGGCGATCGCCCCTAAACTAGCAGCAAACTGCAACTCAGATCCGATCGCCTGGAGTGAGGATTTCCCAGCGGTAAGGGCATTGCACAGATGCGATCGCAGTCCGAGAGGTTTAGCGAAAAGAATGCCCAGAGTCGTGGCGATCGCCAGTAAAATTACCGGTTGAATGAGGGAAAGTACCACCAGCAATGGCAGGGGCATTTGAGCGATTTCGGGGGGAATTTCGGGATTTTGGACGAGTCCATCCCTCATGTTCGTAATGCTGGGAATCAATGCGATAATTCCCAGACAACCTAAACTAAACAAAAGGCGAAACTGTTGCCAAAAAGAGGGTTTACGGGCAATTGATGTTTGAGTCATGTTGTTCGATCGGGTGAATGAATTTCAGGATCGAGATCCTCGGTCGATCGAGCGATCGATCCGGGTTCTCCAACAGGCATGAGAATGGTCGATAGGAGGCGACGACGGCGATCGGGTCTCGGCTTGAGTTCCAAAAAGGGTTTGAGTACCCCTTGAAGTGCCGCAACCATCTCTTGAAACTCTTCATCGTTGAGGTACATTGCCGCCTGTCGGTATCCCACCCCATCCCCGAGTAAATCGATCTCGTTTCGTTCCAGATAACGAGCGTAGTCTTCGAGCAAACTCGCCACGAAAATCGTGAAATACTGCAAATGGTCTTCTCGACTGGTATTGGCAAGATCTGCAGGCGATAGATTCGCGCGGACTTCCTGCAAGGCATAGACTTTTTCGACGGTTCCTCGGATCGGATGTTCGGCAACGACCGTTAAAATGTCGGCTTTCGTGAGTTTTTCAATATGCCGGTAAAGGGTAGCGATCGCAATATCGGGCAAGGCTTCGGCAATTTGTCCGGTGGTCAGTTGAGTGCCACCGAGGAGGGTTTGGAGAATACGCAGACGGACGGGATGGAGAATGAGGTCGGCTTTGGCTGATTTCACAGTAGAAACGTTCGATCGGGTCATCTCTCCATCCTAGAGAGGGAGTCGATCGCTTTTTAAAACGTCTCGAACTGTGTTTTTATATTCTCACTACTAATTATATTATCATTTTTGATAAAAATAGATCGAATAACCTCTGTCCAGTCGTTCTAAGCTTCGGGGGCGCGATCTCAGATCGGGTTGAACGATCGTAATATAAAGAATTCACGGATCGTTTTTTCCCTTCCTTCCCTCTGACAGGAAATGATTTTTTAGAATTGGGCAATTTAGGTCGTGGCAGAAACGAAAATGCAAGGGTTTTGCTCCCCCGCTTCCCCTGCCTCCCCCCTCTCCCTTGTCCCTTTTCCACCAGAAATCTATTCCGGATGCGCCATCTTCTGGGGATCGACCTGACGATCGAATTCTTCTGCCGAGATATAACCCAATTCCAAACAAGCTTCTTTAAGAGTGAGGTTTTTCTCCAGGGCCCAATGAGCAACTTTCGAGGCTTTGTCGTAACCGATGGAGGGACTCAATGCCGTTACCAGCATTAGGGATTGGTTGAGATGGGTTTCGATTTGCGATCGATTCGCTTCGAGTCCCTCCAAGAGAAAATCGGTGAAATTATTGCAACTATCCGCGAGAATTTCGATCGACTGCAACAGGTTGAATACCATCATCGGCTTAAAGGCATTCAACTCGAAATGACCTTGAGAACCGGCAATCGCGATCGCCGTATCGTAGCCGATAACCTGGGCGGCTACCATCGTCATCGCCTCGCATTGGGTGGGGTTGACTTTCCCCGGCATAATCGAAGAACCGGGTTCGTTCGCCGGTAGAGTGAGTTCGCCGATACCGCAGCGCGGGCCGCTACCGAGGAAGCGAATATCATTGGCAATTTTCATTAACGAACAGGCGAGGGTTTTGAGGGTGCCGCTGGCCATCACCATCGCATCGTGGGCGGCGATGGCCGCAAACTTATTGGGGGCGGAGACGAAGGGTAACCCGGTTATTTGCCCAATGCGATCTGCGACGAGATCGGCAAATCCGGCAGGTGCATTCAAACCGGTTCCAACAGCCGTTCCGCCGATGGCGAGTTCGTAGAGATCGGGTAGGGCATTCTCAATGCGCCGCAAGTCTGCATCCAGTTGGGCGACGTAGCCGGAAAATTCTTGTCCCAACGTCAGGGGTACGGCATCTTGAAGGTGAGTGCGCCCAATTTTAACGATATCGGCAAATTCCTCGGATTTGACGTGCAGTCCGTCCCGCATCTTCTTCACCTTAGGCAGCAGGCGATCGTGTAGGGCTTTTGCCGAGGCGATATACATTGCGGTGGGGAAAGTGTCGTTGGACGACTGGGACATATTAACGTGGTCGTTGGGATGAATGGGGGTTTTCGATCCGGGTATTCCTCCTGAGAGTTCGATCGCCCGGTTGGCGATGACTTCGTTGACGTTCATATTGCATTGCGTCCCGCTTCCAGTCATCCATACCCGCAAGGGGAAATGATCGTCGAGTTGACCGGAAATAATTTCGTCGGCAGCGCGAGTGATAAGGGAGGCTTTATCTTCCGGGAGTTGTCCCAGTTCTTGGTTGGTGAGGGCTGCCGCTTTTTTGAGGATGGCCATGGCTTCGATGACGCTTGGGGGAATGCGATCGCTGCCAATGGAGAAATATTTGAGCGATCGCTGGGTTTGCGCCCCCCAGTAGCGATCGGCGCGGACTTCGATTTGCCCCATGCTGTCGGTTTCAATGCGCGTCTTGGACGGTGTGGCGTCGTTCATGCTAGATCTCCCAATCTGGATTTTGGTCTATTCGATCGCTATAGTGGCGATCGGGGACTGCTCACCAAACTACTCCCAATCGGTCAATTCGGTCAAAACTGCGAGCAAATTGGGCAAACTTATCGAAAATTGCTAAATCTCTGGAATTTAAAATCTAAAAGACCTGAAGTTTGCCAAAATTCAGGAATATTCTTTATTTTTTGAAGGCAGCTTCAGTAATATTACGAGGATTAGATTACTTTGAACGATACCTTTTCGCATTCGGACTTAGGCAATCGGAAAATTTACGGATTTTTTAATCGTTCGGATCTGTATTTTTACTGATTTTTTTTGACTTGTCAATCTAAATATAGCGTTATAGTATTATTAATACTGTTTTAACGTTAATACAAAAAACCTAACCTCTTCAAATTCTATCTATTACCGTTCAAGAGATTTCATTTTTGCAACGATTGATATCGAAAGTTAATGATTTGAAATTTATTTGTTTCAAAAATAGAGAGTATCGATTAATTTTACATTCGTTGCCATCGATGCAATAGGGGTTTATTTTGGTCGTTTTTAAGTACATATGTCTTGATAAAAAAAATAAAGCATAGTACGATAGCCTACTGTCTGCGTCGAGAAAAATCGAAAAAATTGAAGTTTTGGTGCGAGCTAAAAGCAGTGTAAGGTGCGGTCTATGAACTGGGTTCGAGGGTAACGTTGAGCCGAAAAAAATGACTCAGCAATTACCGAACAACGCGAACGTGACACAAATGGAATTTTGCATGAGTCTGGAAACCTTTGATTCGGTTGCCATCTTAATTGTTGACGACACACCGAGTAACTTGCATCTGCTATTTACCTGTCTCGAAGAAGTGGGCTTCAAAGTCCTTGTGGCTCAAAATGGAGAAAGCGCCTTAGAGAAAGCCACCTACGGACAACCCGATTTAATTTTGCTCGATATTTTGATGCCTGGAATGGATGGTTTTGAGGTTTGCCAGCAATTAAAATCTCAAACATCGACCCAGGATATTCCCGTGATTTTTATGACGGCTCTCTCCGAAACCGTAAATAAAGTGAAAGGATTCGATCTGGGGGCAGTCGATTACATTACGAAACCCATCGAGCAGCAAGAAGTCCTCGCCCGCATTAAAACTCATCTCACCCTTTCCATCCTGCGCAAGCGCCTTCAAGACCAAAATAACTTACTCCGAGAAGAAATCGAGCGACGTCAAGAAGCAGAAGCCTCCCTGCAAGAAGCTCGGGACGAACTAGAACAGCGGGTTCGAGAACGGACGGCAACTCTGGCACAAACCAACCAACGACTGCGCCAAGAAATAGAAGATCGCACCCGCATCGAACAGGCACTCTTTGAAGAAAAAGAACTCGCTCAAGTCACCTTAGAATCGATCGGCGATGGGGTGATTACCACCGATGCCCGAGGGAACGTCGGTCATCTCAATCCCGTTGCCGAACAACTCACGGGTTGGAGAACCGGCGAAGTTAAAGGACGACCGATTGCGGAAGTGTTTAAAATCGTTTGCGAAATTGCCCGCAAACCCCTAGACAATCCCGTCGAGCGAGTGTTGCAGGGTCATCGACCCGTTGGTGTGAGCGATCGCACCGTACTTATCGCCCGCGATGGTAGCGAGTACCCCATCGATGATTCTGCTGCCCCCATTCGCGCCCGAGACGGTCGAACCATCGGTGCGGTACTCGTCTTTCGAGATGTGACCCGATCGCGCCAACTCGCCCATCAGCTGTCCTGGCAGGCAGCCCACGACGAACTCACCGGTTTGTTAAATCGACGGGCATTCGAGCAGAAATTAGCGGGTGCCATTGCCAGCGTCCGAGAGAAAAACCAACATCACGTTCTGTGTTACCTCGATCTCGATCAGTTCAAAATCGTCAACGATACCTGCGGTCATATTGCCGGAGACGAATTGCTGCGCCAGGTCACGATGTTGCTGCAAAAACGGGTGCGCACTACCGATACCCTCGCCCGCCTGGGGGGAGATGAATTCGGTCTTTTACTGGCGCGATGCTCCCTCCTAGAAGCAGAAAAGCTCGCAGAAATCCTGCGTAAACTGATTCACGAGTTCCGTTTCGTGTGGCAGGGAAATGCCTTCGCGCTGGGAACGAGCATTGGTTTAGTGGCGATCGACGAAAATACGCGAGATTTAACCCATATCCTCAGTGCTGCCGATGCCGCTTGCTACGCCGCCAAAGCCCGAGGTCGCAACTGTTTTCACGTCTATCGAAGTAACGATCGCGAACTGGCCCGGCAGCGCGGCGAACGGCAGTGGATCGTCAGAATCAATCAAGCCCTCGAAGAGAATCGCTTCTGTTTGTACGCCCAACAAATCGCCCCCGTGGTTCCCAATGCGGGAGAAAACCATTACGAAGTACTGCTGCGCTTGCTCGATAAAAAAGATCGACTCGTTCCCCCCATGGCTTTTATTCCGGCCGCCGAACGCTACGATCTGATGCCGGAGATCGATCGATGGGTGATTGCCACTTTCTTCAGCGGCTATCAACTCTTTTTACAGACCCATCCCAACTGCGCTCCCACGGCCTATACCATCAATTTATCCGGGGCAAGCGTTAGCAATCGGGACTTTCTCGATTTCCTCAAAGAGCAATTCGCACAATACCCCATTTCCCCTCAAAGTATTTGTTTTGAGATTACCGAAACCGCCGCGATCGCGAATTTATCTCAAGCCATCCAACTGATCGACGAACTCAAACAACTCGGCTGCCGCTTTGCTCTCGATGATTTCGGCAGTGGCATGAGTTCTCTGACTTACCTCAAAAACCTGCCCGTGGATTACTTAAAAATCGATGGTAGTTTCGTTAAAAATATTACCCAGTCTCGTATTGATGCGGCGATGGTCGAAAGTTTTAACCGCATCGCCCACGAAATGGGAATTCAAACCATTGCCGAATTTGTCGAAAATCAAGCGATTCTCAACAAGTTGCGGGCGATCGGTCTTGATTACGCTCAAGGTAATGGGATTGCCAAGCCGCGTCCTCTTTCATTTGGCAAAATCCAAAGGATGGGACAGCTATGGTTGAAACACGAACGGTAAGAAACGTCAGTTTTGGATAAGACTGTTTCCGGTGAGGGTGGGGAATGGGGAATGGGGAATGGGGAATGGGGATGGAGTACTTTCCTCCCGAGCCAGGAGATGTAGCCAGTGTTGTCGCTTCGCTCTCAGGAGGCTTGCCAACCGCCCGAACGTCACCCAGAGTCCGCATCCCGGCGAGGTGGCTGAAACAAAACCGCCAATAGGTTTAGGGTTTCGGGGAAGAGGCGCGGGGTGGGCGGATGCGATCGGTCACAGAGTATATCGCTCGTAATGATTGATGGCTGAAGAAACCACAGATTGAGGGTTGACAAATTACACACAATTCTAACCGTCCACAATTGGGTGGCTCTCGGGCATCAAGTTGCACGTGGTGTATCCGATTGTCGGAATTCCATCAGACAAGTGATTCGTTTTACAATCCAGAAAACCTGCCCAGTTCGTCCGGGATTGTCGCCATGTCCGATCGCACTGCCAACGAGTCCCGATCCCAGCCTCCAAGTCGCCCCGCCAACTTTTTCGTCGTTGGGATCGGGGCTTCTGCTGGGGGATTGAAAGCCCTTGAAGAGTTCTTTGAAAATATGCCCGTGGATAGTGGGGCGGCATTCGTGGCGATCCAGCACCTATCCCCGGACTTCAAAAGCCTGATGAACGAACTGTTAGGGCGGCGGACTCGCATGGCGATCCATCTGGCAACCGATGGCATGACCCTCGAACCCAACTCAGTGTACCTGATTCCACCGGGCAAAAATTTAGTTCTCGAAGGACAACAGCTCTATTTGCACGATCGCGATCGCAGTAGCAGTCGAAATCGACCCAACTTTCCCATCGATCTCTTTTTCCAAACCCTTGCCCGAGAAAAATCCGATCGCGCCATCGGCATCGTCCTCTCCGGAACCGGTAGCGACGGCACTCGCGGCTTGCAGTTCGTGCGCGAAGCCGGGGGCATTACCCTCGTCCAAGATCCCACCACGGCGGAATTTGACGGGATGCCCAATAGCGCTATTTCTGCCGGTCCGGTCGATCGCGTACTCTCACCGCCCCAACTTGCCCAAATTGTTTACCAGGTCGTCGATTCCTCAATGGATCGCCGAGACTTAACCGACACTCAAAATGTCCCCGTCGATGCCCTCAAAATTCAAGAAATCGCCCAAATTCTCGCCAAGTTTGAAGATACGGATTTCTCCCACTACAAACGCAGTACCCTGAGTCGGCGAATTTTCCGTCGATATCCCCTCGTTCGCTCGGATATCGACGGTTACATCAACTTGCTGCGAAACTCTCCTGAAGAACGAAAAATCTTGCGTAACGATCTCCTCATCGGCGTTACCCGTTTTTTCCGGGATGCACCGGCTTGGGAGGTTCTCAAAACGCAAATCCTGCCCAAACTGGTCGATAGTGTCGAACTCGACGAAGAACTGCGCTTTTGGGTGAGTGCTTGTAGTTCTGGGGAAGAGGCTTACTCCTTGGCAATCCTGGTCGATGAAGTCCTCGCAGAGTTCCCCAAGCCGCTGAGCTTCAAGATTTTCGCCACGGATCTCGATCGCGAAGCCCTCGAAAAAGCCGATCGCGGCATTTACCCGGAAACGATCGCCTACGATGTTAGCGAGGAACGACTGGTGCGATATTTCACTCACCAGGATGGAGCCTTTCAGGTGGCGCGCAAACTTCGAGAAAAGCTCATCTTTGCTCCCCACAATCTCACCAAAGATGCGGCCTTCACGCGAATGCATTTGGTGACCTGTCGGAACGTGCTGATTTACATGCAATCCGACCTGCAACAGCAAGTTTTGCGGAACCTGCATTTCTCCCTCCGACCCCAGGGAACTTTGTTCTTGGGAGAGTCGGAAACCTTGGGTGCGATCGAAGAAGAGTTCGAGACGCAGGACAAAAAATGGAAAATTTATCAGAAGAAGCGGGACGTGCGACTGCCGCTACCCATGAAAACCCTCGATAGATTCTCCCAAATCACGTCCCGCCCCAAACCTCGGGCAATCCGTCGGACTCAGTTCGAGCCAATGCTCGAAGAAACCCTGCGACAACTCGCAATCGATCGCAACACCACCTATTTACTCGTCAATCGAGATCGTCAATTGCTCCACGTCTTCGGTCGTTCTCGCGAGATTTTTAAAGTCCCCGACGGTCGGGTCACCCAAGATGTGACTCAAATGGTCGTATCGGCTCTGGCACTGCCGTTAAGTACCGCACTTCACCGCGCGCGGCGAGAACACCGTCCGGTGTTGTTTGCCGGGATCGAGTTGGGTGACGATCGAGATCGGCACTACGTTAACTTAAAAGTCACGTACCAGGAAACCCAAAAGATGGCGGGGGATTTTTCGATCGTGGCGATCGAATTCGACGACCGCCTGTCTGTATCTCTTTCGAGCGAACCCTTTCAAGCCGATACCGAAACCCAACGACAGATTGCCGAACTCGAATACGAACTCCAGCAAAGCCGCGAGAATCTCCAGGCCACCATCGAAGAACTCGAAACCACCAACGAGGAACAACAGGCCACCAACGAAGAGTTGATCGCCTCCAATGAGGAACTGCAAAGTACCAACGAAGAACTCCATTCGGTGAATGAGGAACTCTATACCGTTAATTCCGAGTACCAGTCCAAAATTCAGGAGTTGACGGAACTCACCGACGATATGGATAACGTGTTGCGGAGTACGGAGATCGGCGTGATTTTCCTCGATGGCAACCTGAAGGTTCGCAAATTCACCTCTGCTGCCACTGCTGCCATTAACCTCGTCGGAACCGATATCGGTCGTCCCCTGGCGCATCTGTCTCATAACACGAATTGCGAGGATCTGTTGGGATTTTTGCAAGGGGCACTTCGAGCCGAACGACCCGTGGAATGCGAGGTCAAGATTTTGGCAAGCGAGCGCCACCTATTGATGCGAGTCCATCCCTATGCTCAAGAAGACGGTCAAACCGATGGGGTCGTCCTCACATTTATCAATATCGATCGCGTGAAAAAAGCGGAACTGGCTCTCCAAGAAGCCAATGTCGCTCTCCAACAAAGCCAAGACGGACTCAATCTGGCCCTGAGTGCCACCAACATCGGTACCTGGCTTTGGGAACCCCTGGGAGATTCTTTGATGTGGGACGAACGGATGGCTCAGTTGTACGGTATCGAACCCGACGCGCAACCCCACAGTCTGGAGGCGTGGTTGCAACTGATTTATCCGGAGGATCGCCCTCTCGTCGAAGAGTCCCTCAGGCAAATCCCCAAGCGGCAAAACCCCACCCGAACGCTGGAATTCCGAATTTTGCTCCCAGACGGGACGCCCCGGTTTCTCTCTTTGCGGGCGAAGGTCTATTGGAACGACAATCGCGAGTTCAGCCACATCACCGGCATCAACTTAGATATTACAGATTCCCGACAAGCCGAAGCGTACCTCAGAGAGTCGGAAGCCAAACTGCGAGGACTCAACGAACAGCTCGAGCGACGAGTCGAAGAGCGCACCGCAGCAATTGCCAGTTTTAGCGGAAACCTGAAAAAACTGCACCGCATCACAACCACTCACTACGATAGTATCGAAGCCCTCTTTCGCAACTACCTCAAAACCGGTTACGAGATTTTGGACTTATCCACCGGAATCATCGGGATTCTCGAGGGAGACACTTACGTCCTTCATGCTGTGGAACCGGAAACCAAAACGCGGAAGGTGGGCAAACAGTTCTCGTGCCGAGAACGCCCTTGCTCGCCCATTCTCGAATGCAAAGAAACCCTGACCTACCATGTAAAATCTCTCAACAAGCTGCAAAAATATCCGCTCTACAAAAATCGACGAGTGAGATCGTTTATCGGTACTCCCATTTGGGTGAACGATCGCCTTTACGGCACGTTGGAGTTTTTCTCGCCAACATCCCGCCAAGAGGGATTTGCCCTGCACGAAAAAGAAATTATCGAGCTGATGGCCCAGGGTATCGGCACCGCCATTGCCACCTATACCGCCCAAATCAAGCGTCGGCAATCGGAGCAAGCTTTTCGAGAAAGCGAGGAACGGTTCCGGGTGACTTTCGAGCAAGCCGCGTTGGGTTTAGCTCATTTAGCCCCCGACGGACGCTGGCTGCGGGTGAATCGAAAAATCTGCGATATCGTCGGCTATACGCGAGAGGAACTGCTCGATACAACATTTTGTTGTATTACCCATCCCGATGATGTCCAACGGGATTTGGGTTATGTCGAACGTATGCTTTCGGGTCAAATTCAAACTTACTCTTGCGAAAAACGCTACCGTCACAAAAATGGAGCGATCGTGTGGGTGAATGTTACGGTCTCTCTGGTACGAGACGCCGCCGGACAACCCAAGTATTTCATTTCAGCCATTGAAGATATCGGCGATCGCAAACGGGTTGAAGCTTCTCTGCGCGAAAGCGAAGAGCGCTTCCGCACCCTGGCTGATAGCGCCCCGGTCCTGATTTGGATCGCCGATACCCATCAACGGTATACCTTCGTCAATCAAATGTGGCTGCACTTTACCGGGCGCAATCTTGAAGCCGAACTTGGCGACGGCTGGCAACAAGGCATACATCCCGAGGATTTGGAGTTTTACCATGAAACCTATGCCGCTTGTTTCGAGGCACGCCAACCCTTTCAAGTCGAGTACCGCCTCCGACGGGGTGATGGTGAGTACCGTTGGCTGCTGGATATGGGAACGCCTCGGTTGACCGGCGATGGCGAGTTTGTCGGCTACATCGGCTGCTGTACGGACATCACGGAAATGCAACGGACGCGAGAAGCTCTGTGGCGGTGGAATCTAGAACTCGAACGTCGGGTAGAGGAGCGTACGGAAGAGTTAGCCGGGGCGAAAGAAACCGCTGAAATTGCCACGCAAACCAAAAGTGCTTTCATCGCTCACATGAGCCACGAATTGAGAACGCCTTTGAATGGTATTTTGGGGTTTACCCAAATTCTCCAGCAAGATATCAAGCTCACCAGCGCCCAAAGAAAGGGAGTGAACGTCATCCATCAATGTGGGTCTCATTTGCTGACACTCATTAACGACATTCTCTATCTCTCCAAAATCGAAGCCGGGAAACTAGAATTAGCAGTGGACGATTTTTATTTTCGATCGTTTCTGGATAGTTTAGTGGAAATCGTTCGCGTGCGGGCCCTTGAAAAGGGGATTTCTTTTACCTTTCAAGCTCAAACTTCCCTACCGGCTGCAGTGCGCGGCGATGAAACTCGCCTGCGGCAGGTGTTGCTGAACCTACTGAGCAATGCGGTGAAATTTACCCAAACCGGTGGGGTCATCTTCACACTGGGTTCTGTTGAAGAGGAGGGAACAGACAAGCACAAACTCCGTTTTACCATTGAAGATACCGGTGTTGGGATTCCGAGCGATCGCCTCGTCGATATCTTTTTACCCTTCCAACAATTAACCGATACTCAAAGTCGATCGGAAGGCACGGGATTGGGGCTGACGATTTCTCAAAACATCGTCCGCCAACTGGGGGGGGAGATTCAAGTGCGCAGTACCCTCGGTTGCGGCAGCCAATTTTGGTTTGAGGTAGAACTGCCCGAAATCGAGATGCCTGATGCTCATCTTCCGCGCGAATCCCAGCGCCGAATTATCGGGTTTTGCGGGGAACCTCGTCGGATTTTAATCGTCGATGACAAACACGCCAATCGCGAAGTCTTGCGGTCTTGGCTGCATCCGTTGGGATTTACGCTTGTCGAAGCCCAAAATGGTCGTCAGGCATTAACCATTGCCCTCGAACACCAACCCGATCTGATTTTGTTAGATTTGGTGATGCCAGTATTAGACGGGTTTGAAGTCGCCCGACGCATTCGCCGAGAACCCACCCTCGAAGATGTCCCGATCGTTGCCAATTCTGCGAGCACCCTCGCCAACGATCGCGCCGGTTGCTACGATGCCGGTTGTAATGCATTTCTGGTCAAACCCATCTCATTCGATCGATTGCTGGATTTACTTCAAGAACAGTTGGGACTCGAGTGGATTTACGAAGAAGCTATCCTTCCAGCATCCCCCGAAGGCGAACTCAAGTCTCAGGGGCGATCGGAGGAACTGTTACCCTTAGTTTACCCCACCGCTGAAACCCTCACACCATTGCTAGAATTAGCGCGGCAAGGAGATATTCGCGGGATTCTCCGACAAGCGGAGGAGCTAGCGCAATCGGAAGAACAATGGATTCCCTTTACCGAGCGCGTTCGCCAACTGGCTGAAAGTTTTCAGGAGGTTAAGTTACGCCAATGGATCGAAGAAATATTGACAAAAAATTAGTTTTATGATAAGAGACCTTAATCGTTCGAATCGCTTGAATTCATTAAAGTTTTCATCATCGCCAATCCTTTTTTAACTCTTCGGGACACGGTCACCGAGCTAATGCCCATGCGTTCTGCGGTTTCTTTCTGGGTTAAATCGTGCAAGAAAACAAACTCTAAAACTTTACAGGTTCCCGCTTCCAATTTAGCTAGCGCCTGCTGCAACAGGATTTGGTCTTCTTGCGCCAACTGAAAACTGCGATAGCGGTGGTCTGGAACCATTTCCCCCAGGGCTGTTCTACCCTGCTCTTCATCGGACACTGGTGCGTCTAAACTCAAAGGCGCGCGGTTGCAGCAAGCCAGCTCGATTTCTTGTAACTCATCTGGAGAAATGTTGAGTGCGGCGGCAACTTCCGCTTTGGTGGGGTCGCGATCGAGCTG
Source organism: Zarconia sp. (assembly GCF_057467645.1). NCBI lineage: Bacteria > Bacillati > Cyanobacteriota > Cyanophyceae > Oscillatoriales > Zarconia > Zarconia sp. The sequence goes on along the minus strand of NZ_JBRJXU010000028.1, from coordinate 670 downwards.
GTGGTGAAGGGTTTGGGCAACCTTCGTGGCTTGGCGATTGAGACTCACCCAATGGCGGGGAATGCGAACCGAGGGGCTTTTATCCCGGAGATAATGCTGAATTTCGCCGCGAATATAGGGTACGGCAAACGAGCTAAAGGCATTGCCCTTCGAGAGATCGAAGCGCTCGATGGCTCGAATCAGACCCAAACAGCCCACCTGCAGCAAATCATCGTAGCTTTCACTACACCGATCGAGCCGGAGATGTACCTCTTTTCGGACTAAGCCGAGATTGAGCTGCACGAGTTGATTGCGTCGGTTGGTCGATGGAGACTGATGGTATTGACGCAGTAACTCCAAGCAGTCATTTTTTGACTCGTTTGTGACTCTATACATCATGACGACGTGCGCTTAGGTAGACCTGACTTAATCCGTAGATGCGGCGATCGGGCGATCGCAATTTGTCCAGGACTCCGGAATTGAACCTTTCGATCGCCCAGAGCTAGGAATTTCAAAGTCTCGCATCGATTTATGGGTTTCCTAGTCCAGAATATCAAACATGAGATAGAGTCAACCTCCGTTAAACCAACTAGTTGATTACTTGTAGCTGGGAGGGGGAATGGGGAACGGGGAATGGGGAATGGGGAATGGGGAACGGGGAATGGGGAATGGGGAATGGGGAACGGGGAAT